>JAYVBW010000193.1:0-6141 GCA_043750255.1 Pirellula sp. | reverse complement strand
GCGGATCGGGTCCAGGCTCTTAGAGCGTTGGCCACTGAGATCGGTGTCCCGCCAGGATTTGAAACACGGGTCTTGGGGCGTGGCAAAGAACTCGAAAAGACGCTCAGCGAATTCCGCTGGACATTTTTATTGAGCTTTGTTTTTATGTATCTTGTGTTGGCGGCCCAGTTCGAACACCTGGCCCATCCGTTCACGATCCTCTTCACTTTGCCGCTTTCCGTCCCGTTTGGATTGATCAGTTTATACTGGGGCAACGAGACCCTCAACGTGTACTCGGCGCTTGGGGTTTTGGTTTTGTTTGGCGTGGTAAAGAAAGCGGCCATATTGCAAGTGGATTGCACCAATGCACTGCGGCGCAAGGGAATGCCTCGCAGAGAAGCGATCCTACAAGCGAATCGCGATCGATTGCGACCGATCTTGATGACTACGATATCCTTTGTCGCGGGTCTGCTACCGTTGCTGATCGCGAATGGTCCCGGTTCGGAAGAACGCCGTTCGATTGCAGTGCTTGCGTCGGGCGGACAAACGTTGTCGCTGCTATTGACGCTGCTGGCCGTTCCGGTGATCTACACCTATTTGGATGACATAGGCAATTGGGTCATGCGCAAGCCACGTGAGAGGTAGTGAATTGACTGTGGACCTGCGACTCCGTTCGCAGGGAATGAAGATGTCAGCGGGCGGGTAGGCAGGGAATGACGTGGTCAGCGGGCGGAGCCGCTGACCCACACGGGCAGAATCTATTCCGGCAGAGCTTCGTTAAAAAATCGCATCCAGTTGCCGTTAAAAAATGCATGAATATCCGGTTGTGGGAAACCTCTGCGTTGCATAATTGCGACTAAGGATTGAAGGTCACGGTATCGGTTGAGATCTGCTGGCGTTTGCTCAAAGCCGTAACCGCCGTCAAGATCCGTACCGATTCCTACGTGTCGAATGGATCCGGACAACTGACAAACATGGTCGATTTGATCGACAGCTCGCTCCAACGTGGCAACCGGCTTGGTTACGCCTCGCACGAATCCGTCTTGGAGCATGATGACATCCATGGAAACACCGAGGACCCCGTCTCGTTCGATAACGAATCGAATTTGCTCGTCGCTGAATTGACGTTGCCAGTTGCAGATGGCACGAGCGTTTTGATGGCTGGCGTGCACGCGACCTCGGAAGTGTTTTGCGACTTGCCAAAACGAAACGTCGGACAGGTGGGTCATGTCGATGGTGATAGCTAACTCGTCGCAGTACTTTAACAATTCGATGGCATCGAGCGACAATCCAACTTCGCTGCGAGTTCCACCCCCGTAACGATTGGTACCGTAATGGGTCAATCCGAGTGCTCTGAGTCCTGCTTCGTGAAATTCAAAGACGGTCTTTGGCGTAAGAAGTGGGTCCGCGCCCTCCATCGTCAAAATGAATCCGAGCGGTGTAGTATTCGGATCAGCCTGGTAAGCGTCAAAATGGATCTTTAGCTCACTGCGCGTGCGAAGCATCTTCAGGTAGCCATCGGCCTCCATGGCCCGATAGTATGCCAAATGCGCATGCGCCATTGCGTAGCAGGCTTGAGGCGAAGTCCAACCGAACGAATGATTGATCGGTTGTTCTTGTCTTGCAAGCAGAGTTGTTAGGCAGACAGCGACTTTTGAAAACTTCAATTCAGGGAAGCTTAAAACGTTGTTTTGACGTCCTTTTTCCGACATTCCCAGTGTGGTTTCTTGAGCGCGAATGTCGTCGACACATTGGCGGAGGTCACGATTCCAGTCGACTCCGTTTAGGGCCAAATCGAGATGTGCATCGAAGATAAGCATGGATCAGGGACCTCTCCGGGTGTTAATTGAATTGAATGGTGTTCGCCCCACTGAGCTACGGGCGATAGCGCATTGCTACTGACCTTAAACCTTTTTCGCTAGCTTCGGGCTGCGAATTAAGCGATTTCGCCAGCGAATTTAGGCCCGGGGCTAGCGCCCACCGGTTCACGAAACCCGCAAAGTGAGTGGCACTGGGCGTTAGCCGTCGGGGGAAAGCAATTCTTTGCGTAGCTGGCTTAGCAATTCCGTCGCGTGCTGAATTTCTTCCTTTTGGCGGTCTCTATCCTGCGGTATCTCGCGCTCGATGGTCAATGAACCGTAGTAGCCGATTTCCATGAGCGTTGCCAAAAAGGCTCGCATGTCAACTTGGCCTTTGCCGAGCGGCACCTCAGCGCCCCAGGTGATTCCAGGTTGGTCGCTCCAGGTGGCATCTTTGCAGTGGATGCTTCGCACGTGCGAACCGACTTTTTTCAAGGCAGGTATCGGTTCCCCCATGCCATAAAGGATCATGTTTGCAGGATCGAAATTGATGAAGAGGTTGGCGCGTTGTGTGTCACCAATAAACTGCATTAGCGCATCGGCTGATTCCTGTCCTGTTTCAAGATGAATATTTTGCTCGTTGTGCATAGCGTGATCGCAAAGCTGTCGCGTAATGTCAACAATATCGGTGTATTCGCGGGACTTTATATCGTGAGGAACGACGCCTAGATGCAATCCGATTGCACTGCAACCCAACAGGCGAGTGAAATCGGATATTTCTTTCATCTCTTTCAGGCGAGCTGATCGTGTTGCGATAGGAACGAGTCCGATAGTCTTTTCGACGGTCGGGATGTCGGCGTAGCTTTCGCCTTCGAAGCCACCGAAAACGCAAGTCAGTTCAATACAATAGTCATCTAGCTTTTTCAAAAACGTTTCGGCAGCCTCAGGGGTACGACCTTCCGCATGGGGTGTATGCAATTGAATTGAGGGGATTTGCAAGTCTCTGGCGACTTCCAAATGAACGCCGAGGCCAGCGTCGATACTCGTGAACACACCTAAAGACCAAGGCGGGAGGCTCATGCGGAAAAACCTAATTGGAGGGATTGCGACCGGAGGATCGCGAAAGTTTGAAAGGTACTAACTTGAGCCGCATGTGCGCTAGCATGCGGCTATAACAGTAATTTTTGGTGTCGCTAAAATAGCCAGCGAATTCAGGCCCGGGGCTAGCGCCCACCGGTTCACGAAGTCGCAAAGTAAGCACCATTTGGCTGGTGCCTGGCGGCAAACCATGACGGGGTTGGGACTAGCCGCCGATCGACCTGGACCGAGCCATCGCGTCTTCCGCCAATTGAATATAACGTTGTTCTTGTGTGCCCGCCCACGCACGTTGGTAGGTGACGCTTAAAACGGTGAAATTCGTAGATTCCTTAGGCTCCAGTTCGCAGGCTTTTTCCGCATGCTTGACGGCTTCGGCGTGCCGACCTGTTTGAGTGTAGATTCGAGCAAGCATCATGTGAGACAGAACGTGGCTATCGTCTTCAGCCAAAATACCGGTCAAAAGGCTAGTTGCTTCGTCTAGTTTTCCTAGATCTTTAAGTTTTTCGGCTTCGTTTAGTCGTTGTGAGGTGGTTGTCATTGACGGATGATTTGAAATGGGTGGCGGATAGTTCCTCACACTTTAGCAAGTGTTAAGCGCAATAATAAGATTGTAGTCGATGAAAAACTACCTGCCAAGAAACGTTTTGCGTGGTGGGCTAACATTGGAAACACGCCCGAGAATCTCACGAAGGATACGTTGTTCTAAATTAGTATCGTTTTCCTGGCGAATCCACCCTAGCGTAATGGGCTGGCCGGCCAAAGCTTGGTCAGCGCGGACGATCGAGCCATCGTGACGGGCAACGGCTGACCCCTCCGAAGAATACTGGGAACGATCCACGTCCTCGATTTCTTTAAGGACCTCTACCGCAATGGAGAAACCCTCGTTGGTGGGGACAACGCGGAGTGTCGCGGTGCGTCGCATGGTTTGCAGAGTGCTTTGCCATCTTTGGTATCCCTCCAAGGCATCTTTTCGCCATGGTTCCAGGTAGGTTGCTCCCACCACCGGGTACGTTTCCATCAAGCCTTCGAACCACTGCTGGTCATCGCGGGTCGGACGTTGTTCGCTCTTGATCCGAAAATAGTCGTCCACTGTGTTTACGATTTGATTCCACAAGAATTCGGAATCCTGCGTATTGACGTTGATGGGGTTGGCTAACTGCGTTTGCGGTCCCAATGGGATCGACGGAATGGAAAGAGTCGTTTGCGATAATTTTCCTAACGGACTGCAGCCCGAGCATAGGAGAATACATAGGAGAATAATGGTTGCGAGAGCAACACGAAACAGTGTCCAAGGGAGCTTCCAGTCGAGCCATCGGACCAACACGATGCAAACCATTAGAACTAGCATTGAATTTGGCTATGAGGCAGGCTTGGGCTCGATATCGCGAAGAGATCGACCTAATCGTTTTCGACCGCTTGCTCCAGGGAGTTTCCTCGGTGGCGGCTCGTCGATTCGTGCATTAGCCTGTGAGGCAAATGGCTGTTTGGCAAAGGACAGCAAAGCGGGATTTAACGCACGATTTTCATCGGGCGAACCGATGGTGTCGATGGCGTCGCTGACCCCGAGTAGCACCGATTGCTTAACGCCATCCCGAATCCAATTAAACAGTCCAAGTCCGTTGCTCATAATTATGCACTCCTTTGCAAACCAAGTTATTTGAACGTTTCGGCGGAAAATATCATCTGCCGAATCGCATCGCTATATCAGTTTGATGCACCCCAGCAAAGCGCAAAGCACTGGAACTGCGACACGCGAATCGCGCAAAAAAAGGCCAATTTGGCTTTTTCTCTCGTGTTTTAGGCGTATTTCATGGTTGAAAAACGTGTTGGACTCCGCAAATGGCCGGTTTTAGACCATTATCCCAGCCAGCTCGGCTATTCGTTCTTTGCGGTTGTGGATCGGCACATAGCCCAGCCGCTCTCTAGCAGATGTAATATTGAAATAGTGATCAACACCGAGCTGTGCGGCTACGAAGCGGGTCATCGGTGGCTCGCTCGAAATTCTCAAAACTCGGTAGATCGTCTCTAAAACGCTACCGATACGATAAGCTGCCCGAAAGGAAATGCTCTTGTTTGGCGGTTTCAACTGCGCCGACTTAAGAATAGTCGAGATCCATTCCCAACATTCGACCGGCTCGCCGTCCGTAATGAAATAAGCTCGTCCAGAGGCTTTCTGGTCTCGATCCAGCATCCGCTCCAATGCCAATCGATGGGCGATTGCAGCAAAATCGACATGCACGGTGTCGATCAAATTCCTGCCATTCCCGACTCGCCGCAGCCTTCCCGACCGACATCGTTCAATGACTCGCGGAATCAAATGGGGGTCGCCGACTCCCCAAATCAAATGCGGACGCAATGAACACGTTGAAACCTGAGTCGGATGGTTGACTGCTAAAACATGCTGTTCCGCAATGGCCTTCGTGCGGGGGTATTCGCAAAGCCATCGCGTTGGATAAGGCACACTCTCGTCCACGTTGCACTGAGCCGATCCGTCGAAGGTTACCGACGGCGAGCTCGTGTAGACAAAAGCTCTGATTCCGAATTTTTTGCACGAACTCAGCAGATTATCGGTCGCGGCAACATTGATTTGCTCATAAAGTTTGGCTGGTCCCCAAACCCCTGCGATGGCTGCGGTATGAATCACCCCGTCCATTCCTCGACAGGCAGCTTCGCAGGCTGGCAAGTCGGTTGCTGACGCTTGAATGCACTCGACTCCCAAAGCCTCTAACTCAGAGTAGTTGTTGCGAGCAAGCCCCCGGACGCGATAACCAGTTTTTATCAACTCGCGGCAGATCGCACGTCCTAGAAAACCACCGTAGCCAGTAACAAGGATTGAAGGTGGCAAGGGAGAATTCGTAGGTAAGGGGGAGACTATAGCTTTCGGACCCCACCGAGAAATCACAATGGCGACCGCGCACTACAATATCTTACCCCCCATTTCATAGTTTGGATAACGCACTTGATGACCAGGGGCATTGGTACTCGATAGTAGTACGGCATCAGGTTATACTTTGGCGGTGTAGAAGTGTCTAAGTGTTAGTTCCGTTCAGTACCCCCCCTTAAAGCCTGCCTCCATGGAAGACAAAAGCCAGTTTTCGTTAACGACTTGGTTAATCATCGTTATTGCCAGTATTGGTTTTTTGTTCGACACGTACGAATTGCTGATGACGCCCTTGGCGGCTCCACCTGCGATTGCAGAGTTGCTAGGTGTACCGCTCAGTCACCCGACTGTCACTGTGTGGACCGGTCGTTTACTTTGGATCAC
>JAYVBW010000192.1:0-11965 GCA_043750255.1 Pirellula sp. | reverse complement strand
TACGTGTCGTCGCTGGTTTGTGTGTGCTTTTTCTGGTGCCGAATGAAGTCGCGAAACTCTTGCGGCCACTGCGTTTCCATTTGAATAGGTGAGCCAGTGCGCGGATGAGTGAAGCCGAGTGTTTCCGCATGCAAAGCTAAACGCTGGTAAGGCCAAGCCCAATGTTCGGCTTGTCGAGGTTTGTAGCGTGGATCGCCGAGGATTGGGTAGCCAGCTTCTGCCAATTGAACTCGGATCTGATTGCGACGCCCAGTTTCCAATCGCACTTCTAAAAAAGAAGCATCCCGCCAAACGTGTCGAGTTATGTAATGCGTAATGGCTAGTTCGCCATGTTCCGCATTCGGAACAGAATATCGGTTGAGGTTTTCGTCGGTTGCCAAATAGCTTCGCAGTTCATGGTTAGATGGTCTTGGTATGCCAGCCACGATGGCAATGTACTTGCGTTGCGGTTTGCGCATCGCGAATTGGTTTCGTATTGCCTCGGCCATTTCAAGCGATTTGGCCACGACCAAAACACCCGAGACGCCCCGATCCAAACGGTGCACACAGAAGGCACGAGCACCGGCAACGGATTTTTGAAACTGGCGCTCGACTAGCGACATCAAGGTATGAGGTTCGCGATGTCGGGTCGGAACGGTTAGGAGGTTGGCGGGTTTATTGACAATCGCTAAATCGTCATCGTCGTAGAGAAAATCAACGGACCTGTTGGATTGCTTGTTCTTGGAATGAGCAGGCGCAGCGATCGGTTGCGGGACAATGTCCACGCCGATCTTGTCTCCGACTTCGACAACGAAGAAAGCCTGTCGTTTGACGCGTCCGTTGACGGTTACGAATCCCTCTTCGATCAAGGGAGAAATCTGAGCACGAGGAATCTTAAACAGATTTTGCAGGACGTTGGATAGCTGGCGAGCAGGTTGAGGTATGTTCGCAGGCACATTAGCAGTTTTTTGGGACATAGACCGCTATTGGAGTCACTCCGCCTGGCGGATTCAAGGCTTTTTGGCGATTCGTTGCAAGAGTTGGCTAATATTGTCGATCCAAGCCTGCAAGCAGTGATGTGTTTCGACGTATTCGCGTGCGGCATCGATTTTTTCCAGCCATTGAGCTGGTCTTTGAAATCGATCTTGAATGGCATTAGCCATTTCGTCTGCGTTTGCTTTTGAAACCAGCGTTCCCAGGGGATGATTGCGCAGTAACTCACCTGCCCCTTGAGCGGTGTTTGTTGCGAGAACGGGCACTCTGCAAACCATAGCCTCGAGCAAAGCGTTGGGCATCCCCTCGTAAAGCGAAGGTAAGACCAGCAAATCGCATTGTTTGAGAAGCGAAAATGGGCTGTGCACTTGGCCGTGGAAAAAGACACTGTCCTCAATGTTGAGGCTCGCAGTGAGACTTTGCAGCTCTTTTCGTAAGACGCCATCACCGACCAAATGCAAGTCTGCAGCAGGAGCTTGGTCCATTTTGACTGCTTCCATGTATTTCGCAAAGGCTCGTATCAAGTAGCGATGTCCCTTTTCGTCGCTTAGCCGACCTATGGAAATGATCTGTTTACGGTTTTCCCGGAGCGCAGAACCAGTCCACGCTATTAAACTCTCCGAATCAATCCGTTCGATGTCGATCGGGCTCAGCACCACTTGAAAAGCGTCTCGGGGGATTTTGTAGTACTTTGCAGCGTTGTCTGCGGTACCTGCGCCCACCGAGACCAATGCCGTCGCAGTCGAATAAGCCTTACGTAACGCGATTTTTTTCATTGTAAGCCAACTCTTTTCCGACAGAGCAAGGTCGAATTGAGGTGGAGATACGATCGTCGATACTCGAGGAGTTTGTGTACGTTGCGTTGCTGGCCCCGTTACCAGCGTCATGTGAAAAAGACGATCGTAGACCACGTCGATTTTTTCTCGCCTGAGAAGTTTAGCTAAATGCTGAACCTGCAAACTATGAATTCGACCCGGCCAATTCCATCGAGGAATTGAGTTTTCCGACCAGAAAGCGAATCGTTTGATATCCTCAGGAACCTCGTCGAGCAAAACCCCTGATTCGTAAAGAAGATAGAGCACGGGCTCAAACCTCTCGCGATCGAGCCCTTTAAGCAAATTCAATAGTTGCCTTTCGCTCCCTCCGCCATCCATCGACGAGGAACACAAAAGAACGCGAATGCGGCTAGAAGACATAGAGTACCCTGCACAGAACAAGTCAATTGAGGACTGCTTGCTCAGTGTAGTCAAACAGAATGATTTAAGCTGTTCGACTTCGATAACTTCGGTCGGAAAATTGCTTCACTTTTCGGCTTGCCATGTTTACGGCCCGTTCCACCATCTTGAGCTTATGGTAAACAACTGGCCGATTCCGGAATCGCGAAAGTGAACGACGATACTTTAAGTAGAACATAAAGGTTTCGGCAAAGTCCTCGCTGGAATTGGTCGACGCATAGTCCGTAATAAATTGTTGAAACAAGCAACCATAAAAGAACTTTAGTTTCCCATGGTCACTTCGACAACGCCGTTTGCCTGCTTGGTAATTTGCATCTCGTCTTAAATGGCGACGCCAAGTTTGGTACGGAGTCGCGGTACAATTGCTGTACGCTTCTCCAAACGTTCGCGGAAACCAGTCTTGCCGAAAGAAACTTGGGTCGATGTAATACCAAGCGTGAGCATACTCATGGCGAATCGTATCGCTCAGTGTCATCCCAGGCTTGTAGGGCTGGTGCGGCAAATCGCGTGGCAAATAGATAACGCCTGGTCGATAGCCTCGCTTGCCATAATGACCGACCTGTTCGAAGACATATCCACGCTCACCCGCGCTCTTCGCGTTAGATATGCAAAGTTCAACGGTATCTAAGTAAACACCATCTGCTAACAGTCCGAGCTCAGCAAGCTCGTGACGAACAGAATTATAGGCACGGTCAACATTGGCCATGATGGGACGCGATCTTGGTTCTACGTTTTGGAAGGTTTGGGCCATGCCATCAGTGTTCCAACTGAGGCCAGCCTTCGTCTGGGGTCGCGTCCCTGCTCTAACAAGTCTGCTTGGAAGTCCTGTCCCCTTCAAATCGAATTTGAGAAAAAGACCACTCCTTCCCCATTAAGGGGGGCGGCCAGGTCGCTTTTGAGGAAACGGACTTTTATCAATGCAGTCAGACTAATATTGCAAGTCGGAAATCCCCAGGCAACACCGCCATAAGAGGGGGTGACGACTAAGTTGCCAGCCAGTCGGCAGTTGCGTCTGGAAAAGATAAATTTGATTCTAGGACCTGCTGATTTGTCCAACCAAGCGTGTATCAGCCCCTGCAAAAACGTTGCGAAAATAAGCGAAATGGTCAGTATAGATACAGCCAGATTTGCACGACTGTATACTGGTGGAACCCTTTATGATTGAGCTGCGGGCGCTAGTCGAGTTCCGAGAGCGTCGTGTTTGCGGGCTTGCCTTGTGCTTTTTAATCCAACGACTGCCGGAATTAGACATGTTTAGAAACTTAGTCGCTTGCGGGATCCTTCTGACTTGTTTGACGGCAATTGGTTCGGACCCTCAACTGCTTAAGAAACAGTCGAGTTGGAACTGGCCGGAAAGCGAAAAAGTTGTCCAGCAGCTCAATAGTTATCTTCAAAGTCGCGTGCCTGGAACGGAGCCTGGGCAAATCAAAGTCGATTCGCCAGACACTGCATCCCTACGAGGCGTTGGGCTCCTCGACTACGTATTGGCTTCCACGGCTAAGTGTGAGGTCGCGGTCGCATCACTCAAGGAGATCCTCGATGCACCCTTTGCATCGGAAAATTACGCCAAGCTGGACGCCCAACTTAGTTCGATTTTGGCCAATGGCAGTATCCCAAGCTGGCTACGTGCGGATCTTCAATTGATTTGCTGTCGCTATCTGGTTCATCATGGACTCTATGACGAGGCACTGCATCGACTTTTGCCACTCGCACAGGAATCCACTTCCGATCCAGCAACTTGGCTTTTTTGTACAGGAATTTGTCAGCACCATCTCATGCAACGATCCGCCTGTTTGGAGACTCTCGAAAAGTTGTTGGAAAGAGAAACTGAGCTCCCGACTCGCTACGCTATCACCGCTCGCTTGATGCAAGCGGATATCAAACCCTTCAAAGAAGATTCCTTAGACGAAATTGCCCGAATGATGAACGATGTCGAACGAAGACTGGCTTTAGGTCGGGCCGGAAGAGCCGTGCGGGACAAAGAACAAGCCATCGTCGATAAGCTTGACAAGATGATCGAAAAACTGGAGGAGCAGCAGCAAAAGCAACAGCAGCAGCAACAACAAAAAAACGGCGGAAACGCCAAAGGCCAGAAACCAAACAAAGGTAGCAAGCCGATGGATGATAGCCAACTTGCTGAACAGAAAGGTGCTGGCGATGTTGACCAAAAAGACATTGGTGACGGAAGCGGGTGGGGAAATCTTCCGCCAGCACAGCGTCAAGAAGCATTGCAAAACATAACCAAGGATTTGCCAAGCCACTTCCGTGAAGTCATCGAAGCTTACTTCAAACGCCTTGCAAGTGACAAACCGTGAATCCATTCGAAGTATGTCGACGCGCAGGCTGGCGATAGTTGAGTGTATCGAACGGCATCATGTCCGACTAGCACAATGAATGCAGATCCGATGTTTGCATGCTACCGCTAACATCGATTACGTAAACGGTCGTCCTTGCAGAAGTCCCCGTTCCCACGAATGGATTTCCACCGCCACGATCTGCGAGATTATTACCCAGCGTACCGGATTGCGACGGTTTTGCAGTGCGTTTCTCCTCGAAAATCAGCAATGTAGTCTCCTGGTTGTTGGAGACTTCTTCTTCACTTGCAGCCTCAGTTGCGGAGGAGGGCACGTTTATTTCGTTGGGATCTTTACTACCAGGTGAATCCGAGGTTGCTTCCCCTGCTATCGCCGAATCTGTGACACCTGAGTTTGTTTGCGTTCCTGCGACGTCACTGATGGCTGAGGTGGTGCCGTTCTCATGATCAAGCCCAGTCGCCACGGTCTCCGCTCCGCTATTGGAGTCGTCATTGCCCTGCCCAATATCAGATCGATTGACAATCCAGGACAAAGTGAAAATCGCCATCAAACCACCCAGCAAAACAGCAAGAGCAATCATCCAGTATAGGCGAATGTCCAAACTGCCATACGAAGAATGAATCACATCGTAAATTTTGCCGTGAGTGTGCGGCATCATTGCGAGTGAATTGCTTTTCCTGCAATGTACAGCTCCCAGCCTGGGACAAGGTGTGTCCTGAATGTGGCAAGAAGCAGGTGGAGTTGGCTGAGTTGCGACGAGCTGAAATGGAATTAGAGCGACAGAAGGCAGAGGAATTACAAAACCAGTACTTATTTGATGAGGCGATTGAGATTGCAAAATCGGTCGCTTCGGAGACCGATATTCGTTTGCAGCATCTCAAGGCCTGGTGCGAACGCTTCTTGGCGGATATTCAAAAGGATATCGACGAGCATCGCCAACGGAGCGAAAACAATCTAATCGAAGCGTTGGCACACGAGGCGGTCTACGATGATGATGCTGGTATCCGGGTTATCAAACTAATACCGGAGACACTTCGCGGCGCGACATTGACGATTGCTGGTCAGTCAATCAGCCCTAATGAAATGCTTACCCGCTGGAATGTTCACCATGGGCTCGCCTATGGAGGAGGAGGGAAGGAAGGGCAACGAGACGCAACACGAAGTGACGATTAGCAAATCCTATTACCTGGGCGTGTTCGAGGTGACCCAGGGCGAGTATGAAAAAGTGATGGGAAACAACCCTAGTCACTTTAAGGGTAGGCAGTTGCCGGTGGAGACAGTTAGTTGGGAGGACGCAGTTTCTTTTTGTAAGAATCTGTCGGAATTGCCGGAGGAGCAAGCTGCAGCGCGAGTATATCGCTTACCGACAGAAGCGGAATGGGAGTACGCTTATCGAGCTGGCAGCAAGACTTCGTATAGTTTTGGTAGTTTTGGAGACTCTGTGGAATCGCTTAAGGATTACGCGTGGTTTGACAAAAACGCTTTATTCCATACCTATCCAGGTGGAGAGAAGAAGGCTAACGCATGGGGTTTGTATGACATGCACGGAAATGTCTATGAGTGGTGCCAGGACTGGTATGTTGATTATTTGTCGAGTGCGGTGACCGATCCTCAGGGTTCTAGTGGGGGCTCGTCCCGGGTGTTGCGGGGCGGCTGTTGGCTCAGCGAGGCGCCGTATTGCCGGTCGGCGGCCCGCCGGATGCTCGTCCCGACAGCAAGCTACGAGACGCACGGCTTCCGCGTTGCCCTGAGTCCGTCTGTCAAGTAGCCGGAGGCGGGACATGATAAGTAGCGAAGCCAGGTGGCGTAAGCACGGACGGAGGGAAAGGAGCGACGATGCACGCGAGGTACAAATATCCCGCCACCAAGTATGCTGTGCTCACGGTCATCCCGCTCAAGTGACAGGCTGGCTTGAATCAGCGATAATCCATTTGACAAATCAGGGATAGCTCGACAGAATCCACGGATAACATTCCCAAACCCGTATAAAAACAAGTTGGGCTGCGACCACGTTGCGAAGATCGAGTTTTCATAACTCGATTTTAATGTCGTCTGAGAACAAAGCATTCAATCTTAACGACACGGTCAATGTCGAGACTCATTCCAATCAGTTTAAGCGTAAGACGCATGACGACGCGGAGCCAGTCCTTCGGAACAACGCTATGCAAGTTAGTTGGAAACATCAGCACTCAGATTTTTTACAGCCCTCGTTCGACGACAAGGTTGCCATTTTTTACGAACGAGTGTGGGGCTGGCAGCTTCACATTGCTGAACTTTGCCTCGACGGTGGGAAGGATCACGAAGGCAAGGCAGATTTGCAGAAGATTCCCCATTCCGCATTCGCGGCTATGCAAATCATGTTGTCGTATTTCGAGATGATCGCGAAATACGAGGATGGCTTCGTGCCCGCGAATAAGAAGCAGGGCCAGTCGAAAAAATACTTCAAAGCTGGCCTCAAGTCGGTTTTCCCCAGCTTGGCGAGCCACAACCAATCGGATGTGGATTCGTTTTTGGATACGTTTTACGAGAAGGTACGATGCGGTCTTTACCACTTGGCACAGACGGAAGCCGGAATCGTGCTGACGGGATTGTCACAAGAGGCGTTGCGGTTCGATCCTGCCAACAAGGTGCTGGTTATCAATCCGCATCGGCTGCCAGCCGTCTTGAAGGATAATCTGAACAGCTATCGTCGCAAACTGCTTGATACGACCAATTCCGACCTCCGCCAGAAGTTCGAGCAACGGTGCGATTACGATAATCCGATGACGTCACGGCCTCCCTCAAGCTGAGCCGGGCCATCCATCTAGTAATTGTGACAACTCTTCTTTTACGGTAGGGGGGAATTCTGGAATAGTCTCGGGACAAACGAAAGCGTCGGGATAAACCGCATTGACGTTCGCATTGTTTGTTATCATTGCCATAACGGTGTGTTGGCTTACGGGGCGTACTCTCGTGGAACTATGCACAAAATCAAAGTCTGGGTGCCACCCAAAAAAGTGGCTAAGGAACGTGCGACGAAGAAGAAAGCCGCAAAAAAGGCCGCCGAATCTGGAGCCGAGCCAGAAGAATGATTCGTTGGAATCCGCTTCCCCTAAAGGCGGGTTTCGGACGATAATAGCGATCAAGCAAATAAGAATAAGCCAAAGACTCACTTAACAGCCTGAAGATAACGGCAAGGACTTAAGATGCCAGAAGATACAGAACCAAACACGCAAGAAGCGGATTTTCGGAAACTGGTGACGGATATCAAATTGCTATCGGAGGTTCCCGGAGAGCAAATAGACAGGCTCGCCGATGCCTTCCACGCGGCTTCCGACTTCTATTTGATCGAGAAGCTTGCTGCTGAGAACGTCGAAGACGAGAAGACGGCGAAGGCCGTTTCGCGCCTCGTCGAGAGCCTTATTCCCGAATCGCTTAAGTTCTTATTGGGGATGATCAAGACTTGGCGAAAGTCGCTGAATGATCCAGATAGCTACATGACGGAACAGGAACTTGAAGCAGTTTCAATCGCTCTCAAGAAACTCATCCGCAATTCGCCCGCGATCACACGCGTCAAGAAGGCTCAGGTTTTGAAGACGGTTACTGGCAATGAAGTCTTTGGCGTCATGTTCGTATGCGATGCGCGTCCCGTCTACAACGAGGCTCGTGACGACATTGAAGGCTATCTACCGGTTACCACGATGAAGATCGTTTACCAACGTCAAAATGGCGAAAGCGAAGAGATCGAATTCGCATTGATGCCCAATGAAATCGATCTATTTATCGATAGAGCGACCAAAGCCCGCGAAAAGGTCAGAGTACTGAATGCCAAGATGAGTCAGTTGCTACCCAATGCGATCATGGAGGAGAGCAATGAGTAAAACACGCAAGAGATCTACGAGAGCGAGCGGTTACGTCTACAAGTTTCCGAAATCAATAAAGGCGTACTGTGGCGGACGGACTCAAAAAAATTCGGTAGATGACGAGTACCGAAAGGCAGACGCGGCTCCAACGGCTACCAATGTTGTCTTTCCTTTTGTAGTTGGCGATCCTGGCACTTCTGGAAGCCCAATCTTCCTCTTAGGCGCAGCCGTGGCAATCGGAGTCGCGCATCGCAAAAATATTGTGTCTGAATATGGCAACACCACTCGAGCGATAAAGATGGATCGATGGTTTAGGTCGAAATCCTGGGATTCGACCGATGCGTTCACGCATTACCTGTCCCCATTTTATATCGATGGATCAAGAGAATATGATCGCGATTTATTTAGTGCGATGGGAACAAGTTTTGCGGCACCCTTAGCTCTTTCGCCATTGGCGGCATACATCTGCGATCGATTTGCTAAACAAGAGTGGGCGTTAGTTGCCCCAGCTAACTTTCAAAAAGAGGTGCCCAGTACGAATTGGGTGCATGAAACCGAAGGTATCCTGCAACGACTTGAGAATCGAGCAACCTATCCTGATGACTACGAAGCGGCAGTGTTATTTGCTGAAGTGAAGCCGTTTCGGGGCGCGCAGCGAACTAGATTACTGAACGCTCTTCGGACGCATATCGACGCGCATCGATTTGTCGAAGATCAGGATTCGCTTGTTACGTTGTGTTCGGCAATACGAAAGTATGCAATGAACATGCAGGAATCACAGTTTGAGCACTATGCAAACTGGCTGTTACCAACCGAGACAGCAACTCTTCATCATGAAGCTGAAATGGAGTTCGCAAAGGGTATCTGTTGGCGACTGGAATTTGAATCGCACGCATGGCCTGCGAATTATCCTCATCTGACAGGAACGCTATTTGACTTGGTGGATTCGTATCTTACACCTCGTCTGATTTTGCAGAAAAGCTATGCTAATACTGCGATGTTCGGAATCATTGCACTTCATATTCTCGAAGCTGCTTCTGGTTCTGGTGGAGCGCTAGTCGCACGGCTTCACAAAAAGACTGTGGATTCTGGCGTGATGTGGTTTTCTGAAATGGTTAGCGACGATGTCGACGAAGCTATTCAGTACATTTCAGATCGTGATGATGTTCTGGCTAAGGAAGTCGCCAAGATTCGGCAAGGATAGTCGCCACACATGCCAGCACAAAGAACTACAAACGATCGGCCAGTTTCGGTGAGACCTGGGGATATGCTTGCCAAGTCCGACGGAGTATCTGACCTCATGGTTCACGCCATGTTGTTTGATGAGGACCATGAACGCAGCGATGTGACGACTACGACACAGCTTCGAATCGCACATATGGGGCCACCACTTGGCAACGCTACAAAAACAAGTGATGCAGTTGGAGGAATCGGGCTGTCAGATGATCAAAAGCTACGCATCAAGAAATTTATCGGAAAGTGCAAGGACGCTTCCGAAAAGCGAAAAGAGGAATATCGGAAACGAGGCCAAAAGGCTGATCCTCGCGATCTTTATGTTATTTTGCCAGCAGCAAAAGCCCCGTCCGGGGACAAAACGTACTGGAGATTCAGTTGCGTTGGATTCGTCTTGAGAGCCTACGAAAAGATAGGTTTTTTTCTTTTGCAAGGTCCGATTCCTGATCGCACGCTCAAGGAGCTTAAGTCGTTCTATCCGTTTTTTGCTGATGATCTTGATGATCCGTATACGCGTGAAGAAATGGGAATTGGGACTGGGCATCGGTGGCCAGTATCGTTGGTTGGGTATGTGCTGCACTCTCTCGCTCGTAGCGAAGCAGATGTGGTCACGGGGCCTTATACTCCCCAATTAGGAGACGAGTTTTTCCCTCGCCAAAGTTCGTCAGGTAGATTGCCCCCTAGAAAGTGGTTTGGGAAAAGATGGAAGAAATAGAGGACAGCCCCAGGGGCGATGAGCCTTACATTGCGTACGGTATCGACGTAGGTATGTACCAGCATGGCAGCAAGGGACGTGTCAATTCAAAGACCACATTTGCATGGGCACGAGTCGCTCCTGGCATCGAACTTCACTGCGACGAAAACGGTGAATGTGCGTTTGAAGGCGGAGAAATTACGCAGGGTCGTGACATTCGAGAACTTGCATCGCTATTGAGCCGTGATATTCAGGAAAGTGTACGCAGCAAGCTTCGAGTAGCAATCGGGATGGAAGCTCCCATGTGGCAGCCTACTCCTCGGCGACTTCCGGAAGGTGCATTTGATCTTTTCCCTTTGAGGTTTGAACAAGAGTCGGGCTATTGGTGGTATCTTCAGTCCGGAGCGTCAGCGACAGTTCGCGCACTTTCGCTAGGACGCTTGCTGTTTTCGTTGCTCGATATCCCACGAAACTTGACTCAGTTTGCGAAAAGGCTGAGCCGGGCCATCCATCTAGTAATTGTGGTAACTCTTCTTTTACGGTAGGGGGGAATGGTGGAATAGTCCCAGGACAAACGAAAGCGTCGGGATAAACCGCATTGACGTTCGCATTGTTTGGTATCATTGCCATAACGGTGTGTTGGCTTACGGGGCGGACTCTCGTGGAACTATGCACAAAAAGAAAATCGGATGACTGAGGCACCGCGGCTTAACCATGCGCTGCAGCGAACGGTTCGGTCACGTCACTGTTAGCAACCCAACGCCGCTGGCTCGCCGTAGCTGAGCGGAAGCTCGGGTCGTTATACGAAGAAGTGAACATACAACAAGCAGGAGTTTACATGCAAGCCGTAGAATTTAATCGTGACTCGATGGCTCGATGGTATGCCCAAGAGCACCTAAAGACCGATCCGGGAATTATTTCGGTTTACTACCTCCCAAAGAATGCTGGCGAAAAGGATATACGACTCGTCGAAATCAACAAGTTCATTATGGATCGCAACGACGATTCACTAGAGCCAATTGATTTCGGAGTCGACGCTGGCACCGACACGGCGCACAAGTTATTTGTACTTGACGTCACCCCAGGGCAATGGAAGCGTCTTATGTCTGGGGAGTTAAGCCTTCCTGCTCATTGGGATTTAGCTGGTTTGGTCCACTATGGCAATGAATGAGTATCAGGAGATTTGGTGGCAACAGGCTAAGTCTGATCACTCCGTCTTCGTTTTATTACGCGGTCAGGGAGTGCCGCCATGTCATTCCCTTCACTACCTGCAAATGGTCACTGAGAAGATTGCTAAAGCATACTTTTGGCGCTCGGACTCTCCTCCTCCTAAGAAGCACACTGCCTTCGTGCACTTCCTACGATCATTGGGAGCAATTCACCCAAATGACCGTGATAGGATTGCAAATCTGTTTTCCTTTAGGCAATTTATAGATTTCCAGAACTGGATTAAAGTAGTTTTGCCGATTGCTTACGATCTAGAACAACTTGCGCCCTCGCTTGCCAATGACGGGCCGAACTCGGAGTATCCATGGCCGAATTCACTGCCTCAATGCGCACCCGTGAATTACATTTTTCCTGTATGGAAGTTAGTTCAGTCCGGTAATGGCCGTGATTTGATGAGAGTCGTTCATATAGCCGTCGATCGATTCCCAGAATACGCTTAATAAGGGT
>JAYVBW010000191.1:0-4153 GCA_043750255.1 Pirellula sp. | reverse complement strand
TCCGGTACCACCGCATTGCTAACGACCATTGGGGCGCTAGGAATTGGGCCGGGTGATGAAGTGATCATGCCCCCTTATACATTTGTCGCAACATTCAATGCAATTACCAATAGCTATGCTTTGCCGGTGTTCGTCGACAGCGACGCAGAATCCTTTCAGATCGATGCCAAAAAGGTGGAATCCGCAGTCACTGCCAATACGAAATTGCTGTTGCCTGTCCACATCGGAGGATCGGTATGCGATCTCGACGCTCTGAATTCGATAGCCAAGGCTCGCAAGATTCCACTGATCGAGGACGCATGTCAAGCCCCGTTGGCGGAATGGCGAGGTCAGCCCGTTGGTACACTTGGGCTAGGGGGCTGTTTTAGCTTTCAAGCCAGCAAGAATATAACGTCGGGGGAAGGCGGAGCGGTAATAACTAACGATGAGCAATTTGCCAACCATTGCTACAATTTCCACACGCCTGGTGGCGGGAAGCCTGGCACCAGTTTAGGGCGTGGCTCGAATTTCCGAATCACTGAATTTCAAGCTGCTTTATTACTTGCCCAGATGTCGCGTCTAGAAGAACAAGCTAAAATTCGAGATGCAAACGCCGCGTACTTGACCGAGCTATTGCAAAGAATACCTGGAATATCGCCTGCTAAGCTTGCGAGCGGTAGCACTCGCAGCGCTTGGCATCTGTACATGTTTCGATATGATCCAAAGCAGTTTACAAACATGCCACGAGCGACTTTCCTAAAGGAACTAGGCAAAACTGGAATTGCTGCTAGCGCTGGCTATTCGAGACTCAATCGATCTGCTCACGTTGAAGCATTAGCAACGAACCAACACTATCAACGGATCTACGGAAAGGATTTTATGTCGCGTTGGTTCGAAGCAAATCAATGCCCCATCAATGATCGTCTGTGCGAAGAAGCGATCTGGTTTACACAGACCAAACTACTCGGAACACGAGCGGACATGGAACACATTGCGAATTCGATTGCGACTATACAGAGACGAGCTGTTTAGACAATACGAGCGTCGCAGCTGCGTTTTTGGGCGCGGTCGCTAACACATTTCGTTCGAGGGGCCGAGGCCGCAACAACCGGTGATCGACTTCGGATGTCATTGTTGGATATTCGGTTGTTGATACGGTGTTTACCATGCCCACGGTTGACGCCAACTCCAGAAGCTTTTGGCTTGTTGATTTAATGTGATTTACAAAAATAGTCATTAGCCGATGGTCGTTAGCCCCGGTTGTTGGCGAGTGAACCGACGCTAACGCGTTGCGGCTAATTAAATCAACAAGCCGTTTTCCCGCAGGCTGGCTACTTTATCGACGGAACCCAGGTGGTGTTAGCATGTGCTGTGGGCAAGCAATACGACAATGTTTAGTGAACTGACTCCAGCCCAGATGGCAGAGATCGAGAGGATACCGATTTCGAAACGAGTTTGAATCGCAGGCCGATGCGGACGCAGTTCGTTGGATGCTAGCAACTGGCTATGACGCTCGCGAATTGGCAAGACTTCTATCGCGTTGGGATGCTAGCCGAGATCAAACTGCACCTTGGACCAAGATTGTCCCTGCCTTCGCAAGATCACATCCAGATTCCGGTCGACGTGCTGCCGTAATTCACGACATAGTCGATCGAGCATCGGGCAAATTCGAACTGACTATTGTCGAATCGCACTTTTTGCATAGGCGGGTGGTAACCAAGCAAGGATTTCTTCCGCAATTCCAACAACCAGGCTTCGCTCGTTTGCGTAATGTCGACGGGCCGTGGTTATCGTTCGGAAGGTTTCCTCGCTCGATACAAGATTCTCGGTACCAAATACTTGTCAAAGGACTCACAATGAAAAACCAACTCAACGCAAGTCCCTTTCGGATGTCTGCGAAACTCATCCTATTAGCGCTCTCCGCCACATCGGGTTGCGGCGGAAATGTGCGCGAAGACCGGACCATTTCGTTTTCTGCCGATGGAAAACAGCTATCTTTTCAGCATGGCCAGGAAGGCATTTTCGTGGCAGACGCAGAGGGATCCGGGGCGATCAAGATCTTTCAGCCCGACAAGAACGTGATTGCGACCAGCCCTCCGCTTGCAAGCCCGAAGAATGGCCAGCTCATTTTCGCGACCGCCCAAGCAATTGAAGATGCTCCAAATGGCCAGCCAGGAGGATTGCCGAACCCATTAGCCCCGGTCCCGCCCGCGGGTAGAATCTATAGTCCGCAGCCGGTGCGATATACCTGTTGGCTCAGGGTCGAATCCGAGGACGAACAACCGCCAGTCGTCAAGAAGCTCTTCGAGTCACAGTGTGGACACGCTGGCTACGTCGCTGCAGGATTGGTCTTGAGATGGCACCCAGATGCGCAGCGTATCCTGTATTGCAAGGCGATCGATAGCGATTTCCATCAGCATGCGGTCTTTGAGTTTGATATTGAGACGGAACAATCGAGACTTGCCTGCCCGCATTCTGCCAAGGCCATTGTCTTCGATTGGACTCCTCAAGGCAAGCATCTTGTTTGTGTCATGACCGATCGCTCTATCGACGGAACTCCACAATCGAGTCCAAACTCATCCGGAGGAAATAGAGATGGAATTTGGATTGGCTCGCCCGGTGAAGAGAAATCCTGGTGGCATGTAGATGGTTCTGAACTTTTGGCTGGACATGAGCTGCATTCGTCAATCGAAATGCTACGTGCAGCGCGACCTATCTGGAGTAGTGACGACAGGCACTTCGCATTCGTCTCAAGCACTGTCCAATCCGGCCCCCAGCCCGAGATCCAATCGATGATTCAACGAGTGGATTTTGAAAGTCGAAAGATCGCTCCATTGCATCAAGCCCCAGGTACCTTTTCCGATTTGCATTGGTCCCCCGATGGCCAGCAACTAGGTTTTTTGCATCGTATGGCCACACAATTCGATAAAGGAATCGAAGACTTCGGAGCCTTGAACATTGTCCATTCGGATCGAAGCATTGCGAAGCTTACGGCCGATCAAAAAGTCCGGAGGTTTTTCGGTTTCGATTCGAAAGGCCAAAAGATCGGATACGTCGTCGGCGAAAGTGGCGAACAGGACGTAACCGCCAAGCACTGGGAACTGTTGCTTCGACCGAGCTACTTGCGAGCTAGTATTTTTGTCGCGGATGCCAGCGCCGTGGAAAACGTCCAGGAGGTGTTGAGCGGAATGCAAGTCACGTTTCCGCTGTGGTCGCCAACGAAAGATCAAGTATCCCTCTGGCTCAGCTTCGTGCCGCGATATCGATCGGTCCTGTCTCGGTTTCTAGATATCGGCCTTCGACCCGGCGATCCTGCAGCCACAATTGAGCTCGGAAAGCCAGGGATTTCCTGGATGGCTGTCTCGCCTCAAGAGGAAATGCAGGTAGGTCATTATCATCTGATGAAGGGCGATGCCAATGAGGCTTGGAAATGGTATGTGCAAGCGAGAACGAAAATGCCTTCAACAAAACCACCATCGGATTGGGCGTCCTTTGTGCAACGGTTGAGAGCCGCAGACTATTCGGAATGTTTCGAAACCATTTGCCTCTTGCGGTTGGGTCGTAAAGACCAGGCACAATCGAAATGGAATGAGTTTGAGCAGAACTTCCTCCCCACGCCTCCCGAATTAGAGGCAACGACTCAGTCAGCAGTCAACGACTTCGACGCCGCTCTTGGCAACCAGCTTGCTCAGATCCAACCCTTTCTACTTGACCTCTGCCTGGCCGAAGTTTATTTGAGTGTCGACGGATTGAAGGAGGCTATCGAATACTTCCAAACCATCCCCTCGACGGACGAGGACGATGAACATGCGCTCAGTCGCGGGCTTGTTTTAGGGCAACTCCTTCTCATCGATCGCGAATATTCCGCCTACTTGAAACACTCCTTAGAAGTGGTTGTACCTCTGGCAATAAGTGTTTGGCGGCACGGCCTTCAGGTCGACTCAAGCAGCAGCTTGGCTGGTGACACCACGACGAGCCGCCAAATGCGAACGATGCTCCTAGGCATGTACCTAACGCCCTTGTTTTGCTCGGACTTTCTTAAGCAACTTCCTCTCGAGGAAGTGCAAGCAGCAGTGCCCATCTTGCGGGAGCTTTCTTCCACGGAAACGGACGGAATGCCTAGTCTGGCAATCCATTTGGCTATACGAGCCGCCGCCATACGTTTGGAGCAAGC
>JAYVBW010000190.1:0-4431 GCA_043750255.1 Pirellula sp. | reverse complement strand
TGGGGCGCTGAGTTTGGTCGTACTCCTACTGCCGAAAACGGAGATGGTCGCAATCATCACCCCAAGGCGTTCACGATGTGGATGGCGGGGGGCGGAGTGAAGGGCGGTTTGACTTATGGCAGCACTGACGAATTCGGCTACCAACCTGTCGAGAACCCTGTCCACATGCATGATTTGCATGCAACAATGCTCTATGGTTTGGGATTAGACCACCAGCGATTGACGTATCGGCATGCTGGTCGCGATTTTCGCTTGACCGACGTGCACGGGAATGTCGTAAGAGAGATTTGGGCATGAAATCATGATGAAAAACGACACTTCTCGGCGAACATAACTAGTTGCAGACTCTCGTGTTCTCTCGTTCTCAAGCTCTAGTTTGGAACGAGAGTCCCCGAAGCTCTTCTTCGACGCCCTGCAGGCACTGGCAGACCATCACGTCGAATCCAAGGACTAATAATCGAGTCGTTCGAATGCAGGTTCCGGGAAGCAGAGCTTCCAGAGTGTGCGTTCCCAAAGCCGGAGCTTGGGAACGAGTGGAGGAACATAACTAGTTGTGGCGATCGAAGAGCAGTGTCAGAAAAACTCAGGCTCAAATACTGATTTTGCCGGTTCCGTCTCCGAATTTCACATCGTTGATCCCTACCGTCTCAAGCATTGATGAGAATAGGTTGTTGAGCGGTGTGTACTGTGGAAACTCAAGCAATCGCCCCGTCTGAATGCGGTTACCGCCTTTGCCTGCAAGCAAAATCGGCAAGTCATGGTGATCGTGACGATTGCCGTCCGAGATGCAGCCTCCGTACACAATCAGCGAATGGTCGAGCAAATTGCCGTCCCCCTCTGGGGTCTCTTTGAGTTTTTTGAGGAAGTAACAAAACTGTTCGGAATAGTAGCGATCGATCTTGGCAATCTTTTCGATGCTGTCTTGCTTGTTCTCGTGGTGAGACAGTTGATGGTGGCCATCCTTTACCTCGATCATCGGAAAAGCCCGATTGCTACCCTCGTTTGCAAGCATGAAGGTCGAGACGCGAGTCGTGTCGGTCCTGAACGCCAGAACCATCAAATCGTACATCAACCGGATATGCTCGGTAGAGCTGCTCGGCTTATCGATCGGTTCGGCAACTCCTTGGGGTAACGCGACGGGGACCGCAAAACGATTGATTCGCTGTTCGACTTCGCGAACACTGGTAAAGTATTCATCAAGCTTTCGTCGGTCGTCAGTCCCTGAGATACGATCTAAATGTTTGCGCTGTTCCGTAACAAAGTCCAAGATGTTCGATTGCATGGCGAGCAAGCGAGCATCGGTGGATCCTGCGGTGCCGAAGAGGCGTTGAAAGGCACGCAGCGGATTGATCTCTTTTGCAGTTGGCAACGTTTCCGATCGCCATGAAATGTTATTCGAATAGGCACACGCATAGCCTGAATCGCACGAGCCCGCGTCTTTCCCTTCTTCGGTGCCTAATTCGAGAGAGGCTAATCGCGTTGCTTGACCGTACTCATCGGCAGCGATCTGATCTGCGCTACGCCCGACTTTGATTTTGGATCCTGCCGTTTTAAACGGGTGAGCTCCGGTCAAAAAAGCAGAGGCGCTTCGAGCGTGATCTCCCGGCCCATCGCCCAACGACTGAGCATTGACCTGCGCCAATCCACGCATCACATTAAAATCGGCTTTGCATTCAGCCAAAGGCTCTAAACTAGGCGAAAGTTCCCATTCGGTTCCCTTGCCTTTGGGAAACCATCTCTCAGCATTTGTCCCGTTGGGAAAAAAGACCCAGGCCAATCGCGTTGGGGCGCTGGGTGCGTTGTCGGCGATTGCAGCTACCGCAGGTTTCATCAAGTTCAAACTCGGTAATGCCAACGCGACTCCTAACCCGCGAAGCAAGGTGCGGCGGTTAAGCTGCTTTTGCTTGAACGAGCGATCGAGGAAAGAATCGTTCGAATTGGAAGTAGCTTTATCGTGCATCAGTGATTTTCCCAATGGGACTAAGGTTTGTTTTTTGAAGGAATGCATCGCTCATCACGATGGCCTCGACAATCGAGCGAATCGATCGCGAATTTTGATTGGCTTGCTCGACAATGCGGTCGATATCGCACTTGTCTTGCCTTTGCAAACCCCGCCCGAGGGCATAGGTTAGCATTCTAGTTGCAAAATTTACAGTAATTTGTGGTTTTTTTGTTGCAAGGAGTGCTACCAATTCGGCGGGGCCTTCGAATGTGCGTCCGTCTGCCAATTGTCCCTTTGCGTCGATGACGTTCTGGCCGTCTCGATCCCTCCATTTACCTATGACATCAAAATTTTCCAGCCCGAGGCCTATCGGATCCATCAGTTTATGGCAGCCCGCACAGCTTGGGTTGCTTCGGTGGATTTCGAGTCGCTCGCGCAGGGAAGCATCGTTTTGATGCTCCGCCTGATCAAGCGATGGTACGCTGGGTGGGGCCGAGGGTGGTGGATCTCCTAGTATATTCTCTAGAATCCATTTACCTCGCTTGACCGGTGAAGTCCGTGTGGGGTTCGACGTGAGTGCCAGCACCGATGCGTGGGTCAATAAACCTTTTCGGTTGTTTTGCAAATCGACTCGAATCCATTTTTCTTCGTCGTCGTAACGTCCCTGTCGACGCTCGCTCCCGCCCGTTCTCCCCGACGTTTTTTGGTACATTTCCGCCGCATCACGGCCTTCGAATGGAACACCGTAAAACTCGGCCATCCGTGGATTCAAAAACGTATAGGACGCATTGGCAATTTCATCGATGCTACCGTTCCTCAGCAGGTGCATGCAAAACAACTCGGTTTCTTTCACCATAGCCCCTTGCAAACGATCGTTCCAGCCCTTGAATTTTTCCCTATCCACCTCGATTTTCGCAAGATTTCTGAGGCCGAGCCATTGGCCAAAGAACCCCTTTAACAACCCGTCCGCCCTCGGGCTCTCTAACATCCTTGCGATCTGCTTTTTCAGTTCGTCCGGCTGTCGCAATTTGCCCGATTGAGCTAATGAAAATAGGGTCTCGTCTGGCATCGTTGACCAAAGGAAATAAGATAGCCGCGTCGCGATCGCAAATTCATCCAACGACTCGCCAAGCTCAGTACTCTCTGTCCGGAATAGAAAACTGGGTGATACTAAGACCGCTTGCAATCCAAACCGAATCGATTCCTCGTAACTAAAGCCAGCCGCGGCAGCTTTTTCACAAACGGCAACGACCGCCTGAAGCTCGTCGGTTGATACGGGGCGACGATACGCTTTGTGAAGGAGCGCATCGAACACGCGACGGGCCGCTTCAGACAAACCGATTGGCAAACTCTCCGGCGTATCCTTCTGTTCTGGACTCGAAATGACAATGGCTTCATGATGTTTTGGGTAAGCTGGCTCTCCATTCTCAGGACCATTTAATCGCACTGAGTCAATCATCAATTTTCGATTCGGTTCAGTTCGCTTATCGGGATCGGAGTCGTCAAAATACTCTATGGCTAATCGATGCTCTCCCTTTTCAACTGAAATATCGTACTTGTAGCTGTCGTCCTTTGTCGGGATATCTAGCTCCGCGACAGAGTTGCCATCTAAAGAGATTCTTACCTTGCAGTTGTCCGGCTGCTTGTCACCAAATCCCATTTGAACGCTCAAGTTGTATTTGCCAGCCGAAAGGTACAAAGGGATGGTTTGCACCTCCGAAAAACGCAACTGCTCGCCTTCGAAACGTTGCTTGCGTAAATGCTCTCGATCCGTTTCGATAACGGCCTTCGAGATAAAGGCAGCCGCTTGTAGGTACTTTTCCAACATGATCGGGGGCAACGAAAGCACTTCACCCTGGTTGTCAAACCCGTTTCCGACATCGTCCGAAACGAATCCGATCGCTTTCGAGGGCGCAAGTTCGACGCCCAATAGATCGCAAATGGTGTTGTCGTATTCGACTTGATTCAGGCGTCGCAGTGTCACCTTGGGAGGGGGCATGGAGCAACCGCAGTCCACGTCATGCAATGCCGATTGCACCCAAGCGGTCAACCTTTCTCGATCTGCAACCTTGAGTTTCGTGGAGTCGGGGGGTGGCATCGCATCAGCCCGAATGACACCGCGAATTTGTTCCCAAGTGCTTGCATGCTGACGTATTTTGTCGAGATCTTGATAGTCATCGAGATTGACGCCACCCTCGTTCGAATCCTGCATATGGCATTCGCCACAATGCTCTTTCATCAGTGGCCGAACGACTTCGGTCCACTCATGAGATAGTCGATTGTCGAGAGATGGCTCCTGGGCAAAAACCCAATTCTGGCCAACGAAAGTACTTAGCCACAAAAACAGCAGTAAGACTGCAGTTGCCGTGGATGAGCGTGCAACGGGATATTTTCGTATGATTTTGCTCAATTGTTATGACTGAAAGCAGGGTCGCGGTAGGTAGGCAGAGCCAAAAACACAGGATGGTTTCGCAACCAGTAGGTGGGGG
>JAYVBW010000189.1:0-5031 GCA_043750255.1 Pirellula sp. | reverse complement strand
GGCAAGTATAGTCTAACCACATTCACGGGTGGTGACGGGGCCTTGCCTGGAGCTTATAAAGTGACTGTTTCCAAAATTCAGTACGCGCCGGGTGAAAATCCATACGCCCCAAAAGAGAGTTCCCCGACTCCAGAAAAGAATCCGACGAAGGCCATGACTCAGGAAGAGCGAGATGAATTGCTTAAAAGCGCTTACAAGGGCACTCCAACTCCTGGAAGTGTGAAGCCAGGAACGTCGAAAAACGAGTTACCGGATAAATACAGTACATCTGGACTGAATTACGAAGTAACGAAACAAGCCGGTCAGGTTTTTGACTTGACGCTCACAAGCAAGAATTGAACCCGTCTTCCAGAATCGATTTTAAAGAAAAGAGCTTTGTTCCAACAAAGCTCTTTTTGTTTGCTTATGCGCGCCATCCTCGAGTAGCTGTCCATTGTACAGCGGTTTGAGGTTGAATACTGTAGGCGCGTGAGGGATCCGTGATCGAATTTAATCTCGATTTTGATTCGCCTGGGTTGTGTATCGTTAGAGATTGCTAGAACTCGATTTTCGAGCTTTACGATTTCCGATTCACGCTCGTCTTCCGAGATGGATTGGTTCTTTTGTAGCGATCGACCGTCGAAGAAAATCTGGAATGCACCGTCAGCGAAGTCGGTGTATTCCTTGTTCTTGGGGTCCAGTAACGTCAGTTTAATCGCCTTGCGAAGCAAATGAGCGCAACACTTTTGTGCTTTAGAGAACTTACCGTAAACAGCCGCATTATCGCTGACTACAGTTCCTTTTCTGCCCCAGTTTCTGTACATTGGACAGCTACTCTAGAACTTCGACGCGTAAGTCGACTTAACCTTTCAGAGAAAACTGATCGGCTTGATATGCCAACAAATATCTTGAGTAGCTAAGGAAGCGAACGGTAGACCGCTCAATCGAAACCTTGCATATCGCTGCTAAGTCCCCCCGCTGATGGTACGTAAGCCAAGCGTGCGTAGTCCATGACCATGCGATGGCTACTGAAACGCCATGCCAAAGTGCTGATACTGTTCATCATCATCTTGATCCATTTGCGAGGTAAGCCATCGCGATCACGATCGTAGAACGTGGGTATCACTCGCTGTTCGAGGGTTTCGTAAAAATACTCTGCGTCACGCTTGTCGGTCAATCGATCTTCCCGGTGGCTGGTCCCAGTTCCAATGGCGAATCCGTTGGATCCGTCGTAAGCTTCAGCCCACCATCCGTCGAGAATGCTGCAATTGAGTCCGCCGTTTAAAACGGTCTTCTGGCCGCTCGTTCCAGACGCTTCCAAAGGACGACGCGGGTTGTTGAGCCACACGTCAACACCCTGGATCATGTGTCGACAAACATTGATATCGTAGTCTTCTAAAAAAGCGATGCGACCTGCGAATCTGGAATCATGTCGCAAATTCGAAATCTCTTGAATGAATCGCTTGCCCGGCTCATCTTTAGGGTGTGCTTTGCCTGCGTAGATTACTTGGATTGGACGGTCGGTGCTATCCAAAATCTTGCAGATCCGATCCAGGTCATTGAACATAAGGTTTGCCCTTTTGTAAGTGGCAAAACGTCGACCAAAACCTATGGTCAAGATGTTTGGACAGAGAACATTCCTAGCTGCTTCGACGATTTCATCGCTTTCGCCACGTCGTCGGCACTGTCGCGAGATGCGTCTGCGAACGAAAGCCAAAAGCAGATTCTTAAGTGCATTGTGCGTTTCCCAAAGTTCACCTGGATCGACGGAATGGATGTTCTGCCAAACATCGGGTTCTCCCATCTGACTTTTCCAGTTGGCTGGAAAATGGCGATCGTAAAGTTGTTGCATTTGAGCGGCGAGCCAACTCTCAATGTGCACACCGTTGGTGATGTGTCCAATCGGGATGTTACGCTCTTCCCGAGTTGGCCAAAGGTTTCTCCACATGCGACGTGAAATGTGTCCGTGCAGTTGACTTACGGCGTTTGCTGCTCGCGACATTTTCAATCCGATGACGGTCATGCAAAACGTTTCACTTGAATCGGCAGTGTTCACTCGGCCAAGCCCCATGAGCTGGTCTGCGCTGATCCCAAGCGAATCTCGCAGCGGTCCTAAGTGTTCTTCGATGAGCGCAGCATCGAATCGGTCATGACCAGCAGGCACGGGAGTATGCGTCGTAAAAATGGTAGCTCCGGCGGTTTCTCGCATTGCATCCTCAAAAGAGAGGCCATCGTCCGCCATTCGTTCTCGCATCACTTCGAGCGGAACAAATCCGCTATGGCCTTCGTTGAGGTGATAAACTCCAGGATTAATACCAAGAGCCCGCAAAGCTTTCACTCCGCCGACACCGATCACTAACTCTTGCCTAATTCGAGTTCGCTCGTCACCACCGTAAAGTCGACTCGTCAATTCGCGATCTTCGGGACGATTGCCTTCGACGTTGCAGTCAAGCAAAAATAGCCGAACTCGACCCACTTGTACTTTCCAAACCTTGGCAAGCAGTCGTCCATTGCGAGTATCGATGGCAACCATGAGAGGTGTTCCATCGGCAAGCACGGCAGGCTCGAGAGGAAGGTCCTCGACTTTGGTTTCGAAGTACTCTTCGCGTTGGTAGCCGTCTGCACTCAAGTGTTGTTTAAAATAACCGTGTGAGTAATAAAGCCCGATCCCGACGAGTGGTACACCGAGTCCGCTTGCGCTCTTGACGTGATCGCCTGAGAGAACCCCTAAACCACCCGAGTAGACTGGCAGCGACTCGTGCAAACCAAACTCGGCAGAAAAGTAAGCGACCGGCTTGGCACCGAGTACACCTGCATTATTTTGCGCCCAAGTGTTCTTGTTTTCGAGGTATTCTTGCAAGCGCCGGAACGCGTAGTTGACTCGGCTATGAAGAACCATTTCGCCGGCTCGAATAGCGAGACGCTCCGGTGTGAATTCACGCAGCAAAGCGATTGGGTTGTGATCCAGTTGTCGCCACCGGATCGGATCGATATCGCGAAAAAGGCTGTTTACCTCGGGTTGCCAGCTCCACCACATATTCCGCGCAAGGGCCATGCATTTGTCGTAAAGAGAATCCGCGTCAATTTCATTCGCAACTCCAGCAGTAGCAATTTCTTTTCCAAGCGAATATTCGATCTGGGTCATGGATTGTCTCTTTGAAAGATTCAAAACTTACAGGTAAAGTAGCGTTGATCGTGATAGGAATTAGTTAAGCAAAGCTTTAAACGGCTTCAAACAGCGATTCCCTTGAGCCGATTCTGGTATTCTGTAGGGCTAAACAAGCAAAATAGTCGAACGGCAGGCAAGTGTTATACCGCATTGCCAACAATAGTTCAAAGCCAGCAAATAATTAGAGTTGTTGTGTTAAGACAGGCAAGCTTGGAGGGCAAGTGATAAAACATTTAGCAAGTTTAGTTGGCCATCGGGCAGAAGAAATCATGGTCAGGGTTGCGGGTGTAACCGGTAGCGAGCAATGGCTTTTGGACTTGAGGAACGGCGCAGGAAAGATGACGGCCGCCACCGATTTTCCATTGTCGTCGATTCGCCAATGCGCAGCCGTCGAAACCGCAATCTCGGAGGATAGCGGCGCGTTGTTGGAGTTCTATGTCTGGCTTGCAAGCGGTTGTTTAACGACCGCTTTTGTGATGACTCAGCGGAGTGCAGCTTTGCGGCGAATTGAAACGAGCGAAAACGAGTTTGCTCGCACCAAGTTACTCGCGTCGATCCAATCCGGCAACTCGTTTGCAACCGTGGGTATTAGTCACCTTACTACGAGCCGCAGGCATTTGAGCCAACCGCCACTTCGGGCAACACGAGTCAAAAATGGTTGGATTCTGAACGGTTTTAGCCCTTGGGTTACTGGAGGACATTTTTCCGACTGGCTGGTTGTAGGGGCCGTCGAGGATGACTGCGTTGGCGGAGGCCCTGTGTCAAGTTTGAAGCCGAGGGAACTTCTCCTTTCAATAGCGAGAGACCAAGCCGGGGTGATCGTAGAGCCCAGTAGCGAGCTGATGGCACTCAATGCAAGCTCCACTGGTCCTGTTCGGTTCGAGCATGTTGCTGCAGATCACGGGGATTTGTTGCATGGACCTGTTGCGAACGTCATGGAGGCCAGCAGTTGCAAAACGACTTCTAGTACTAACGCAGGCATCGGCAGCGGTCCTGGCGGGTTGCAAACATCTGCGTTGGCAATCGGCCACGCTGCCCAGGCGATTGAATATCTATTGAAAGAATCGCGATTGCGAGAAGACATTCGTAGGGTTGCCGAAGGGCTTCAAAATCAATGGAAGGTCGTATTTGATGAGTTATCGCAAATGAACCACTGGGTGGGGCCGCAAGATCCGTCGTCTTTGCGGAAAAAAGCGAATGACTTGGCTTTGAATAGCACTCAGGCGGCACTTGCTGCGGCCAAAGGAGTAGGTTTTGCGAACGGCCACGATGTTGGGCGTTGGTGTCGGGAAGCGTTGTTCTTTCTGGTTTGGAGCTGTCCTCAAAGCGTCGTTCAGGCCCATCTCTGTAGCTTCATGTCCTGAATGTGAGAATGCGAGGCAGTGCGAGTTGAAGTTCCCTCATCGCTCATTATACTTTGGGGCAAGGCATTGCGCCTGTTAGATTTTTGGTTTGAGCCGCAGGCGCTAGCTACAACGCTATGAATTGCGACCAAAAACGCGGCTAGCGCCTGCGGCTCAGTTTTGGTCACTAGCTTGCGCGTCGTGCTACTGCTACCGTTTACTGTTCGTTGATAAGGCAAAAATCCTTAGATGAGTTCTCAACTCTCCTCTACCCCATTGCATGCTTGGCACCAAGCTCACGGCGCTCGTATGGCCGAGTTTGCGAATTACGAAATGCCTATCCAGTACATGGGTATCGTGGCGGAACACCATGCGACACGCACCGCGGCTGGAGTTTTCGATATATCGCATATGGGACGACTTCGCTTCGACGGTCCCCGAGCGGATCAGATGTTGGACCATGTATTGACGCGTCGAGTTCTCGATATTCAAACTGGCCAGGTCCGGTATTCGTTGGTTTGCAACGAAGACGGCGGAATT
>JAYVBW010000188.1:0-16966 GCA_043750255.1 Pirellula sp. | reverse complement strand
AACTTAACGGTTCTTCTGGCAGCTTTCAACCTAAATCATTAGAAAAACGGAAAGTTTCAAACAAATATGAGGCAAATGTTTTTTGACGCTAGTTTCGACCGCGTGTGCAACTTCAGCATAAACTTTTTCCCAGATTCCAGCTTGGGAACGCGGTCCCCGATGCTCTGCTTCAAAACCAAGCGTTTCCTCCTAATCTCAAATATCGCGCATTCGAAGACCAATGAATAGTGGGCCGGGGGCCGCGTGCAGATACGGGAAGCAGAGATTCCAGACGGTGCGTTTCCAAGCTGGAGCTTGGGAACGAGGTAAACGCGGCAAGAGACTGGGGCAAACTTCGGACAAAATTACTTGCCCAAGTACCGTTCCGTTGCAGCATGTAGAATGCGAATATAATGGTCCCGCAATAGGGGAAATTCCGTGGTTTCATTCCGCTTGACCGCCAAGTGAGTGTCTTGCCCCATCGCCATGTGGCAATCGATGCAATTCTCGCCTATGCTCGCACCGACTTGTTCCGATGCTCCACAATGTTCCGGTGCATGGCACTGGACGCACTTTTCTGAATATAACTTCATATTTTTGCGATCATCCTGATGTGTTCGGTGACAGCTGCTGCAAGTCATAGATGGGCTTTTGACAAAACACTCGCTCAGCGATAGCCGAGCGAGTTGATTCGAGCTATGCACGCCACCCTCCATGCTTTCCGACTTAGGGGCAAATCGCCAATGGTCGGAAAGCTTATCGCCAGGCCGGAATGAAAACGGAACTCCACTCTTGCGGTCGCCCAGCCCAAAATGGCACTGCGCACACACATCATTGGTTTGCTCGCGACTGAGCCTCGCGGGATTGGTAATGTGTCGAGCTTGTTTATCGGTCGGATGGTCTCGATGGTATTGGACGTGTGTTTGGCCCGGGCCATGGCATCTTTCACAGGTCACACCCAAGATAAAGGAGTCTCGCACATATTGATTTTCCGTCCCCGGTATCCACTCCGCATAGGTTGTATGGCATTCAACACACTTCGGAATCACTTTGCGTGAGTACCATGCGGTCCCATCGTAGTAACCAGGACTGTTGATCCAGTCGTCGGTTTCACGAAGGTAGGAAACGTGTAGCTGGTACAGCGCGTTGCTTCGCCAGAACAGATACGTTTGACCGATGTGACCGGAGCCTGTAACAAGATCAATGCCGATACGTTTCTGAAGACCTCCTAAATGCACGTTCTGGAAAAAATTTCCATATGCGTCCTGTTCCATTTCAAAATCAAGATCTGGACCGACTGTAGACATGCGGTTACTGCCAGGCTTGTAGGAACCGAGCATCGTCCCAGCGGTCGGTAGAGATGATGCGGCATAGTGAGCTGTTTTCAGAAAACCTTCGTACTGCTGCCGGTGACACTCCGCGCAGGCATCCGGTCCCAGAAATCCGTGGGGTTGGGAAGCAACAATCGTACTGGAGGCAGTTGGAGGCGGTAGCGGGACTTCAAACCATGACTGCGATTGCGGGTGGACAAACATTACGGAGTTAGGTTCCGCTCCAGGGACAAGTCGGACATCCAGCTTAGCAGCCGCATTCGGTAATTCGTGCAATTCGAGGCCATCCGATGTTGGCACGACTCGATTGGAGAACGGCTCTGCGGCTGGCACATTAAGAAACTTCCCCGCTTGTCGGCTGAACACGAATACAACGGCGCACAAGAATAAAAACAGAGCGACGCCTGACAAATATTGTCTTACCATGAGTTGCAGTCCAGGTCGCCTAACTTGGACGCCGCTCCAATTGCTTCTTTACGGCTGTGGCCAGATGTTCATCGATCGACGTTAGCTCAAATTCCTTCATAATGTCAGCAATTTTGAGAACGGAATCCCGGGATTCAATGATAGACCATTCTTCAAATGCGAAGGTTGTAATCCTGACCTTCGCTCCATACTTGCTCACGATATCGCGAAAGCGATTGACGTATGGCCATGTGTGCATAAAAACCTTTTCGAGGTTGACGGGCGCACATACCCATGGATGCCAACGGCTTGTCGCAGCAACCTCCTCTCCCGTAATATCGCAAATCTTCGAGACGTCTTTATTGGTACTTGAAACGACGCAATAACGATTCTGCCATGCTCTGGTGTTGACCATTTTACCGCCAGCGAACGCGCTCGGCCAAAATACTATTTCTGCACCTGCTTCATGGAGCTGGTGCCATCCAGTATCCCATTCGATATCAAAACAGATTTGTGCACCAACGATGCCAAAGTCTGTCTTAAAAATCGGGGGCTTCATCGGTCCAGGTACAACTCCGTATTCCATCTCACTAATCGTGGGATAGGTTTTCTGATATTCGCCGAGGATTTTCCCTTTTCGATCTAAGAAAACGGCAGCGTTAAAGATCTGCCCCTGGTGTTTGGTGTAGGTTGGGCAGACCACATAACACGCATGATCCGCTGCAAATTTTGAGAACGCCTGCAAGATGGGACCAAGTCCCTCCTCAGCGACTTCGGTGATCGGCGGGGCAGATTTTTCGAGATTCGAACAGGGGAAAATCTCAGGTAGGCAGATAATATCGGGCTCCATACGCACTACATCGCGCATCCTTTCAAGCATGCGATCAACCATTTGCGTGGGACTTCCAGCTCGCATTCCTTCCTGAGCAACGGTTGCTATCCAAACTTCGCGTGGTAAGCGGTTGGCCTTTCCGGAATTCTGTGCGGCGTAAACCTGTGTGGCACTTTGGGCCGCGAGAAGACTGGCAATCGATCCTGACGCGACAGCTGCTCCCTGGCGCAAGAAAGTACGACGGTCATCTTGTTGAATCGGTGACATGGGGCGATTCCCTTGCTTCGTGAACAGTGCTTCAGATGTTTCCAACGGTTGGAAAGATAAGTATTTCGGAATTTTTTCGGTGCGTTATATTATCACATTATGCAGCAATCTAACGCTAGTGACATGACAATTCCAGTTTGTCAGGTGCTGAACTTCTATTCTAGACTGATGGTAACAACCCCATGTTGGGAATCAAAGCCCTCGATTACAGTGAATTGTTGATTCGGCTCTACTTCAGGATAGACCTGGATTCGCCCGGAGGGCCAACGGATTTCTAATTCGATTGCCTCGGTCCGTAATGGCAGTCCAAAATGCAGCAATCCACCACTACTGCTTTGGTAGCTGTGACCGGCAATAACATGATTCACCGATCTGAAGTCTCCCTGACGGACAGTGACCACGGCGCCAATTCCATCCCTATTTGACTGTCTACCCACGAAACGGCAGGTGATGTACGAATGTGTTGATTCCGTTTCATTGCGGAGGATTGTTGGCTTACTGCTCTGATTTTGTGCAACGACATCGACTCGACCGTCCGAATCGAGATCAGCCGCGACAAGTCCACGTGTCGATTCGGCAACCGTAGCGCCGCTTCCCCAAGTTTTCTTTAAGTCGGTAAAGCCTCCCTTCCCATTGCATCGTAGTAGCAAATTGCCAATTTTGAAACCGGACGCTGTGTTCGTGCCGCCACGTTTCATGTGGCTGTCATCCAAGCCACCGCATCCGATCATTAAATCGTCGAAGCCATCATTGTCAAAGTCCTCGGCGACCACACCCCAGGTAACGTGCGGAAACGTTGACGATGCAGTGCCAGTTTTTAACGTAATGTCTTCAAAGAGACCGTGCCCAAGGTTGCGATAAAGCGGAGCAAACTCTTCGGAAAACGCGGTGACAAACAAGTCCATTAGTCCGTCGTGATCGACATCCAACAGGTCAACCCCCATGGACCCTTGTGGCCTACCCCGAGCGTCGTAGGCAACTCCGGCGAAAAGTGCAACCTCCTCAAACTTCCCCTTTCCGTCGTTTTGGAAAAGGAAATTCTCCTGCGTATCGTTTGCAACAAATACATCCACATCTCCGTCCGAATCGTAATCGAATGCTACCAACCCCATGCCTCGTCCCGCGACTGCATGAATTCCAGATGCCTCCGACACGTCCAAAAATGTTCCGTCGCCATTGTTCTCAAACAACGTATGCTTCTCGGGCTCATAACTGAGCGGGCTTGGGTATCCTGGAACTCCTTTATGAACGTGCATTCGATGCTCTGCAGGATTGAATTTTACGTAGTTAACGACATAAAGATCCAAATCGCCATCTGCATCTTTATCGAAGAAAGCGACGCCACCGCCTACTAAAAAACCGTTCCCTACTCCGGCCATTTCAGTAACCACTTCAAATGATCCGTCTCCGCAGTTGTGATAGAGTACATTCGGCCCGTAGTTGTTCACGTAGATATCGGGAAAGCCATCGTTGTCATAGTCTGCCGTTGCCACACCTAGGCCCATTAGGGTGTCACCCAAAAGCGCTGATTCAGTTACGTCGGTGAAATGAAAATTACCGTCGTTTCGAAAAAGTGCATCCCTCGGAGGCGGCACTGGAAGCGGTGCGTTGACTGGTGCACCGTTCAGGAAATAAATATCCAAATCACCATCCTGGTCATAGTCCAACAACGCAAGTCCGCCGCTCATAGTTTCAACCAAAAAACGCTGGCCGTAGGCTCCATTGTTATGAATAAAATCTACCCCACTGCTAGCCGTAACATCCGTCAGCTTAATCTCTTGGCAGCGGGCTTTACAAGTCAGTGTTCCTGCGAACATAAGCACCAGCAACCACATGAACGTAGTAATCGTGTTGCTCATGGCTTTTTCTCATCAGCGGCTTGCTTCCTGACCGTGTCGCGTAACAGCGCGAGGGCTTGCTGGTAGGACACATTGTCGGGTTGCACTTTCGATGCTGTTTCGAGCGATTCAATTGCGTCATTCAACCTTTCGAACGCGTCATAAATCGAGGCCAACATCGCGTGGTTCTCAGCCGTCGAAGCAAGCTCGACCGCCGCCAGACCATAATGAATGGCTCGTTCTTCGTCACGTTGAACTTCCACATAGAATCTCGCTAATTCTCTGACCGCTTCGACTTGATCTGGGTGGTTTTCCCAGAAATCGACCAAAATCTTTTCGGCTGCTTGAGGCTGTTTATTCTGCAAATGCAAGCGAGCAATTTCCTTACTAACAGAAAGATCGTTCGGAGTCAGCACCCGCAACTCCGTTAACCAGCGAATGCCATCGAAAATCTTTCCTTGATTAACCGCCAGATATGCCAGTGCCCTTCGGCACTCAGGATCATCAGAGTTCATGCGACTTGCTCTTAACAAGAGTAAGCCGCAAGCGTCACGATGTCCCCCTGCGAGATAGGTGCGAGCCATATCGGTGTACAACTTGCCTACGTCGATACGCAAAGCGCTTAAATCGTCATACGTTCTTCGCCCTTTTTCGCGTTCGGCAACCGATCCTATACGCAGCCGTTGATGCTCTTGTTGATGGTAACGAGCTTTCTCCCTGTCTCCCAGGCGGTTATATGCGTTCGTTAAACCGAGGTGAATCTCCGGCATTTCCGGGTGTGTTTTCAACGCCGTTTGAAAGTGGTCGCGAGCGCCTTCGAAGTCTTGAAGTTGATTGAGGACGTTTGCCAATTCGACGTGCGCGTCTGAGCGTTTCGGGTCGCGGGCCAAAATGGCTTCAAAAGTACGTTTTGAATCCTCGAACTGGGACGCGTACATCAACGCGATACCAAGCGTTAGCTGCCGTGCAAGATTGTTCGGATCCGCTAGCACAGCTCGACGGTAATAGATGACTGCCTCCGGAAGGTTGCCGTTGATATTGGAAACATCGCCCAAGCCCTTAAGCGCATGCGCATACTCTGCGTTGACTTTGAGGATTTCTTTCCAGAGTTGTTCCGCTTTCGAGGTCTCGCCAAATTCAAATTCAAACCGGGCTTGCATCTCCTTTGCTTCGATCGATGTCGGCATCACGCTGACCAAGTGCTCCGCGACTAGCTTACCTTCTTCCAACAATTTGATGCCTTCATCGGGAAGGGATGGGGCAACCGGAGGCAAGATGGCAGGAATGCTGCCCGATGAACTCGCGACCTGTCCAACAACGGGATCGAGTCCCGATGCAGCGGGAGGATCTCTAGGCAGGCCTGCAAGGAGAGCTTTGCGTTCAACAATGTTGCGTTGGACCGTATCGTGCCAGCTGAACCAACCGTTTGAGCTGCCGAAACCAACGATCGCCACACCTATCAATCCGAGCACTGCCAGTACTTTGCCTACCCATGCGTTGCGTTCCACTTTCGTCGCTTGCGGTGACGGATTGGCTGCGGTTGCCTTGCGCTTATTAGCTTTGTTGATTGGTTGCAAACATCACCTTTGCTTTCACTTCATTCGAAGGGGCGCGCTGCCTTGTCGTAGATGGTAAAGACCATTGATATCAAGATTCGAAAAAGTCTCGACCTCGCCGAGGTGCCAGTGGATTTCAATCTTGTCAATTTTAGTCGCCGAACCAAGACCAAAGTGGAGTCGAGAGCCGAAATGGCTTTGGTAACTCCGCCCGCTGTGCACTTCAAGCATCTGCGACTTGCCGCCAGAGTGAATCACCATCCGAGTCCCAACACCGCTGCGATTGCAACGTAGGCCTACGAGATCGAAACAAACCCAATTACCAGGGTTGATTGATTCGTTTCGCAATACGCTCGCCAACGTTCTCGAGTTCAAAACCACTAGGTCGATTCGGCCATCGAGATCAAAGTCGTCGGCAACGGCACCGCGACTGCTCTCAAGTATCTTCAGTCCGTCGCCACATTGACTCGAAACGTCACTGAATTTCTTTGGCCATCGATTTTCCAAAACTTGGTTCAGCATTTTGTAACGCACCGTGTCATCAAAATCGTCCATATTGTCATGCGCATGGCCGTTGGCATTGAAAATATCTTTATCCGCATCGTTATCAAAGTCAGCAAAACAAGTACCCCAGTTCACTTCATAAAACGTGTTCACGCCGCTGCCTGCCTCGCGTGTGGCATCAAAAAACCCTTGTTGATCATGACGAAACAAGAGTGTGAATTGTTTTGCATAAGTGGTAACGTGCAAGTCGAGGAAAAGGTCTCCGTCGAAATCCGCTGCGTCGACACCCATGTTGCCTTGTGGATCCCCGCGATGATCAAACGCGACTCCGGCCAGCAATGCGATATTGGTGAACTTGCCGGTGCCATCATTTTCCCAGAGTATATTACGAGTCGAATCGTTAGCAACGAAAATGTCTGTGTCACCGTCCTGGTCGTAATCGAAACAGATCGTACCCATTCCCCACTCCGATTCGGTGGCAATGCCGCTTGATTCAGAAATGTCCATGAAGGTGCCGTCCCCCTGATTGCGAATCAAATTGTCGGTTGTTTTTGGATAGAGTAGGGGTCCGCCGTAAATAATCCGTTCGCGAAAGATTGGAACAGGCACTTCGTAAACCTCGGAAGTGTAATTGGCCGTAAAAATATCGAGCAACCCATCCCCGTCACAATCCAGCATACAACATCCGCCACCAAGTTTTTCCCCACGTTCTAGCGATTTATCCTTTACCGGCGAAAAGGTTCCGTCGCCATTGTTGCGATAAAGAACGTTTGGCCCGAAGTTCGAAATGTATGCATCGGCGAATCCATCGTTGTCGTAATCTCCAATGGCAATTCCCATCGCGTACGAGCCGTCACCCAAACCAGAAGCCTGCGTAACGTCTCGAAATCCGAAGTTTCCTTGGTTCTGGTAAAGCTGATTTACGGGCTTCGTGTCGTAAGTCGTACCGCGCAGTGCCGCTCCATTCAAGAAATAGACGTCGCAGTCACCATCGAGATCGAAATCAAAGCTGGCCAGTCCGGCTGCCATGGTCTCAACAAGGTAGTGCTTTCCCGAGCTGCCATCTCGATGGATAAAATCTATGCCCGACTTATTTGTGTAGTCTGCAAAGCGTATGGAGGACCTATCATCTGCGGAGATGACGCCTATGCTACCGAATGTAGTAAGAAGTAAGAGCACAACGTTCGGGCAGAGGTGGGGTCGCAGCGGTTCGTTCATTGCGCTTTTAACTTTCGAAGCACCATTTCAGCTCGTTTACATCGATCATCGTCTGGAGCCAACTCCACAGCCTTTTGAAAGGCTTTAATCGTAGGGTCAGCCATCTCAAGGTCGCTGTAAAGCTGGCCTAATTTAAGCCAGTAATCAATATTTTTCGCGTCGATCTGAACTAACCGTTCAGCCACATCCGCCGCTTCTCGAAGTTTCCCAGTCGCGAAAAAACACTGCTGCAATTCTTCTAGCCAAACAATGACGCTGGGCTGCAATTTTTGAGCTCTCAACAAACACTCTTCCTCTCGATTTCGTTCACCAAATTGTCGATAGATCATCCCTGAATCAACATAGACTTGAGCAGCAACGTGCGAGGCGAATGCTCGGTCTTTGAAAGTCTGCGCGTCTTTTTGGCTGGAGGAACTGGCGCTGGCTGCGATTTCACTAAATCTCGCCATATACGCCTTCGCCTCTTCAGGACGACCCAATTTGGCGCTTGCCTGCGCCAGCCCGTAAAAAGAATCTCTCGAATTCGGAGAAAAAAGCAGAACGCGTTTGAATTGTGCGATCGCGTTTTCGTAGTCCCGCGCATTCAAGTACGCCGTTCCAAGAAATTCTAACGCCTGTACCGATGTTGGTTCTGACGCAATATGCTGAGAAAGGACCAAAATTGCTTTTTCTGCTTGCCCGGTTTGAAGATAACTTTCCGCTAGTAGCAAGGGAATACGAGGATTGCCTGGGTTCGCGAACATGCATTGTTCGCACAACTCCATTGACCGTTCGTATTCGCCAGCTTCAAAAGCCATGATCGCCAAACCTAGCATCGCATCAGCGGATCGTGGATCGAGTTCCAACGCTTGCGTCCAAGCTACCTTGGCTAAGTCCAAGTCGCCTGTCAGATAGTGGCGGTTGGCTTTCACATTGTGCGCGGCCGCCAATTTCGGATAGGCATCTAGAATCTTCTGCGACTGACGATCTGCTAACGCGAGAATCTGATCGGCAGTCGCACTTGTCGCAAATTCGCGTTCCTCAATCTCTTTTTCCAACACCGAAACGTGAAGAGAAATGGGCTTCGCGACACTATGGCGTACCATCAACCAAATCGCAGTTAGGCAGACTAACAAAAGTGCCGACGCGGCAAGAAAAAAAAAACTTGCCCGCCTCGGGGACGCTGGCTGCTCTGTACTCATCCCGCTAGATGAACCAACAACTGCTTGATGCTTTCTTACGGAAGTTGGCATAATAATTCAAAATTCGGTCTCAGCAACTACTATTTACTCTTGACGTCAAAGTCGAAATTATTTGGACCAGGCGCTTTGACCTCGGCAACGAGGCCAGAACTATCAGCATTCTCATACTTGGGTGCGACTAGATTCTGAGATTTTGTCGTTTTTGAAGTATCGAGCTTGCTGTAAAGCGCATCCAGGGCCTTCGAGTCACCCGACTCGACCTTGGGTAAGTCCATCTTCTCATTTTCGTGCTTGGAGACTCCGATTTTGTACTTGCCTGGCAATGCACCGTCGCCCGATACAACTGTCGTTAGTTTGTATTTACCTTGCGCATCCGTAACGCCTGATGCGGAACGACCGCTTCCATCGGGGTTGAAAACCACGGTCACGCCTTCAATCGGCTTGCTATCGACTTTAATCGTTCCTGTAACCGGCAGCGAGCCAATATTAGGCTCGCCGCACCCGGTCATTCCTATTAGTAAAGTCGCAATCGTGGCGTTTACAAACCATGTCATCGGAAATCTACTCATCATTTTGATCCTTGTTACAAGTCAATTGAAAGTTACTAGTCATTACGAATCGGACATAAATTGCTCTCGACCATCATAGCTTAGGTGCGATTGGCATGTTAGGCCCACCCTGCCAAAAAACCACACGTGCCACACGATCGTAGGGCTCGGCCACATGCATTCCGCCGGTAACCATATCCAATCGACCGTCGCCATCAATGTCTCCTGCAGCTAAAGCCTGAATATGTGTTGGGGCATTGGCAAGCGGATGAGCCGAGAACTTCATATTACCACCATTTTTGAGCAATATCAAACTTTGGGAGGCGGGTTCGGACCAATCGTTAAAAGCGCTTGATACAAAAATGTCGAGGTCTCCATCATAATCGAAATCAACCGCCTGAGCATTCACCGCTCCACCGAAATCCACCAGCCGATGAAACTTGAAATCACTTCCATTGAGATTTTCCAACCATTGCACACCGTGCCATGGCCATGGGTTAGGCGGGGCGTAGTCCATGGCATCACCGTTGCAGTATAGCACGTCCAGGTCACTGTCGTGGTCCAAATCGTATAACCAAATTCCCGCTGAACCAAAGTCGGGATTGCTATCGCGGTAAATCTGGCTCTCGACGAACTCGCCGTTACCGGTTCCCGAAAGTAACGTCGTCATCTCGAACTGCTGGCTAATCAGAGTGACGATATCCATTATTTTGTCAGCGTTGATATATCCCGGGATTCCGTGAATGCCGCCGGGATAGCTTTGCAGGATGTGGCTCTTAAATTGCCAAGGCCCTGTGTTTTCGAGCCATCGCGTTTCGCCGTCATCATACCCAAATTGTGTCACTACTAGATCCAGGTCTTTGTCGCCGTCCAAGTCAGCACTGCGAACGTCCGAAACTCTCGCAACATCTTTCAACAGCACATGTCGTTCGAATTGTTCCTTTCCAACGTTCTCCAACGCCACAAGCGATCCTATGTGGTCATTGGTTGGAAACAGTTGGCCGAGTAAAGCAACAATAATATCGATGTCGCCGTCCCCATCGAAATCGACACATTCAACACGAGCTGGGGCGTTTAGATGGTCCGCGATAATCTGCTCAGCGAATTCGCCGTGTGCTGTTTGCCGTATCCAAGAGACAGTGTTTTCTACACAATCGCATACGACAACATCTTGAAGGCCGTCGAGGTCCAAGTCGACAATGGCTAAATAGGAAATCCGTGGTGGAACCGAAAAGTTGTTACCAATTGGCCGTTGAATGAACAGTTCCATCGGGTCGCCAGCCTCGCTTTCGGGCATCAGGCGTTGAACCGTTTGGCGACCGTTGCTCGCGAGCCGGAACGCTAAAATCACGACAACCAATAGTGCCACTGCAACCGAAACCGACGTGATCGCTAGAATTAAAACGAATGTTCTCCGGCCAAATTGCACTACAAAATCCTCAACAAACGAATATTAAACGCCTGCCTGTTTGCGTTTGAATTGTACTATAACACGAAAATGCGATCGACCGATAGAATTTTAATTAATGCCCCCTGCCTCCATTCGATGGCCAAGCGATGCAATTAGGAAAATCAGTAAGACGAATTGTAGGAATAGTACTCCTCGTTTGCATTGTCTTCCTCCTAGGTAGGTTGGGAGGTTGGATTGTCAGTCGCAGAGCAGTGATTGATTCGAGAAAACCCATACTCGCAGAATTGGACCGACTTGGTGCTCACTACTATTACGATTACCAGCTCATTGATTGCGAGACGTCAAAACTAGCGGATGAAGGCAGTCCTGATATCAAAAAGCACTGGTTGGTGCCGCTGTTAGGCCGCGATTGGTTCCATGATGTCTTCTATGTAACCTTTGCAAAGTTCGATAGCCATCGAACAGACGGTGCCGTGGCCATGCAGCAATCCAATATTGACAACCGAACGCTTCTCAAACTCTCGGAACTGCGAGGTTTGCGCTGGCTGGCGCTTACTGGCACTGGCATTTCCGACCCTGGAATGGTCCCACTCTCCAAGCTGTTAACAATAGAACGATTGTGGTTGAGTCAAACTCAAATCACAAACGCAGGGCTAAAGCAACTTGCCTCCATGTCATCGCTAACGCATCTTTCAATCGAAGCGACTCCAACCTCGGATCACGGGTTGGCATTCTTGGTCGGCTTGCCGAAATTGAGATCGTTGAGCCTCGGCAGTCCACTGTTCACATCGGCAGGTTTGCGACAATTGCAACAAGCCCGATCAATAGAGCATCTGTACCTCGATCAACTTCCAGTCGATGATTCCGTTCTAGCCGCAATCGCCGAGCTACGCCAAATACGTACGCTATCGCTGCGACAGACCGCTATAACAAACGAAGGACTCGGTTATTTGAAAAGGTTGCAGAAATTAAAAGAACTGCGGTTAGACGGATGTCGTCTATCCGACGCTGCCTTCCTGCCAGCGTCTGAATGGAAGGAGCTTGAATCCATTTCGCTTGCGAACACGCAGATTGGTGATCAGGGATTGCAATTCTTAGCTGGCTGCAACTCACTCAAGTCGATTGAAGTCTCGGAATCCGCATGTAGCTTGGGGGGCGTTATCGATCTGTTGGTGGGAAAGCTCGGCAGGGATTTGCCAAAAGCACTGAAGACCGCATTTAACGCGAAACTCGACAGCGGTGGCAATGTCACGTCCGTCAACCTTAGTCCAGTTCGCATCACGGACAGCGACATCGAGCTCTTGTCAGGGCTCCAGCAGCTTCAGTGGTTGACGATGCAAAACAACGAACTGACCGATGCAGGTGCCAGGCGAATCGCGGAGCTCGGATTTCCGCATTTGAGAATGCTCAAGCTGGACAACGCACGCATCACCGACGACGGACTCGAATTCCTTTCTACTTTGACAAACCTGCGAGATCTGCATATTCACCAAACACTAATCACTCCTCAAGCCCTAGTTGCAATGCAAGCCTCTAAACCCTTTTTGCGAATCTACAATTCCGATTCGCCGACAAAAAAATAGCCTTTGCTGACGTTTAATTCCAATAGTAACTGCGATATCTACAATTATGCTACCATTCGGCAACCAATGTCGTCGCATTACTCCTCCCCCTTCATTTTATTGAAAGTCATATGACTATGAGCAGCTCCGCCAGTATTCAACCTCGTAACTTTCCGGCTTGGCTAACTCCAACTCTATTTATATTCGGGTTGGTCGCGGCTCTCGTTTCCGAACCCGTAATCAGCGCGAATCGATTACGATTTATCACCGCCACCGGACTTCCCCCGTTCCCGCCCAAGCTGATGTGGCAAGTCTTTTGGGACAACGTTTATAACCACGCAATATGCTACGGATTTTTAGGCATAGTTACTTGCAGCCTCGTTGGGTTGGCTGCTGGAGCAACCATTCATCGGATGCGAGCAATCCTTGGGGCGGTGGTTGGTTCCATGGTTGGCTTGTTCACGGGTGTTATTCTCGGAGTGAGCGGTTGGTACTTGTCTGAACGAGTGCTGGGGAGCAGCGGCATGGACAGTATGTATAAAGCGATTCTTATCTTTGTTCCATTTTGGTTCGGTTTAACTTTGGCCGCTTGTTTTGTTGCGTTGCTTGTTACAAATAAGCTCAATCACTTCGCACGCGCAGTCTTGACCTCGCTGGTTTATGCAATCGCTGCCGTGGTCGTTTACATTGGCGTTGTGACAACCGTATTTCCTTCGGACTGGCCAGGTCGAATTATCCCCGAGTTCGGGCGCGTTCGCCTCGTGTTGGAAATAACAGGTTGCTTAGGCTTGGCCGGTGCTGTTCTTGCGGTATTGCGAACTAGCAGCCGTGTCGAAAAGAAAATCGAAAGTGCAACAATTTGATTGATTGCTTCGCGCTGCCATGCTTCCGCAAGTTGATCCGCGACGAGTTGAGGCATTCCCCTCTGCTAATGCCCGAGTATCGACAAATCCCTCTAATTGAGTTTGAGTGTGCTGACCGGCACATTCGTGTGCAATTCTCAGTCACACCTGTCGCAGTGGTCAAAACAATCATTGGCAAGTTTGAAAATGATCGCCTAACTATTGGCCATGCAGACGTAAAAAAGCACGATTGTTTATGAGGAACCGTCCAACAAGAATTCTGTAGCAGAAGCGCATCACGTGGATTTCTACCATCAACGGCTTTCTTTGGTACTATTTTTGCTTCAACTTGGCAGCGGGCGGATTCCATGCCTCCACCATTAGCGGAGGGAATTACGCTTCAAGCTATCAGGATATGAAAGGGTTCAGCAAACGGCCACTCTATGACTAAGACTGTTTCTAAAAGCGATACAAAACAGGATTTGTTGATCCGTTCACTTCTTGACCCAACGGCTTACGTTCATTCCGTTGTGGAACCGATCGTCCTCCATGAAACGCATATTTCATGGGTGCTTCTGGCTGGCAATTTCGCCTACAAAATTAAGAAACCGATCATCACCGACTTTCTCGACTACGGAACGTTAGCAAAACGGCACCATGCTTGTTGTGAGGAATTCAGGCTTGGAAGCCGTTATGCAGAGGGGATGTACCTTGATATTGTGCCGATCACATTTGAAGATGGCCAAATTCAAATGGATGGTGACGCGCAACCCATCGAATTCGCCGTTCGAATGCGACGATTTCCGGAAGACTCGTTGTTAAGTCAACAACTTCAAGCTGATCTCGTTACACCAGAGAACATAGCCCAACTAGCAATCAAGATTGCAGGCTTCCATTGTCTTGCATTAAAGCTGGAAAAACCGCGTGGGGAAATGGTTTCGAGAATACTAGCTCAGGCCAACGAGAATATTGAGCTATTACAGAGCGAGCCATTGCTAAAACAAGATCCGGTCCTTCGGCATCTCGAAAGTTGGACGCAGACGTACTTTGCGAACCATGAATCGCTGTTTCGGTCCAGACTATTTGAGGGATTTGTAAGGGAATGTCATGGTGATTTGCATTGCGATAATATCGTCTTATGGTCTGGTCGTTTTTCCCCATTCGATGGTATCGAGTTTAATTCCGAGTATTCGTGGATCGACGTGATCAGCGATTACAGCTTTTTGGTCATGGATCTTCAAGAACGTGGTCGCCAGGATCTGGCTTCTTGTTTTCTGAATGCGTATCTGGAACAGACGGGCGACTACCGGTCCTTGTCCTTGTTGAGATGGTACATGGTGTATCGTTCCCTGGTGCGAGCCAAAGTAGCTGTGATTCGCGCCAGGCAAGTGGATCACGTACAGCGACTGAGACACGAGCAACTTGAACCAGCCAGGAACTACCTACGGCTCGCCGACAAATTGACGCAGCCTAGCAAACGACAACTGTGGATTACTCATGGTGTTAGTGGCAGCGGCAAAACAACTGGAAGCCAGCGACTCATACAAAAAATGGGGGCAATCCGGATTCGATCTGATATCGAACGCAAACGGCTTTTTAAAACATCCAAAGCTACGCCGCCCTCGTTAGAGTTTGGACAGGGGATGTATTCGCCAACAGGCTCTGAGGCGACTTATCGAATGTTGTTGGTCTTAGCAAAAGATGTTCTTCGAGCTAACTTTCCGGTGGTAGTCGATGCCACGTTTCTAAAAAATGCCGATCGACAGCGGTTTCAACTATTGGCCAAGACCGAGGGAGCCGATTTTTCCATCATCGACTTTAAATCCGATGAGGAAACGTTGCGACAGCGCCTAGCCCATCGAACTCAAGTTCAGAACGACGCGTCCGATGCGACCGCTGCGATCCTTGCCAATCAACTATTGATCCAAGAACCGCTTACGGAAGCAGAGTTGGCAATGACGATCGATGCAGGCACAGTTTAAACCTAAATGCTATAATGTGGTAGACGCAACGATTTACCTTGCCCCCGTTTAGAGGACCAGTCAAATTAAGCTCATGAAACCACAACAACTTAGCAATCGACGCCGGTTTCTTGGAACCGCTGCCACGGCGGCCACGGTCGGCGGATTATTGGGCTCGACGTACGCGTCTGGTCCGCAAGCCGCCGTCTCAGCGACCCGTGAGACGAAGCACTTCTGGTGTCGCCTCGCGCCGGAGGGACCTTACATTGATTCGCAACGTGACCACAAGGCCTTCGGTTTCGGCGACGGAAAGATTTTTCTGTCCGAGGACAATGCTCAGTCCTGGGCACACAGCGCGGCATTTCCAGACGCCCAGAACATTACCTTCAGCTGCCTGCTAAAAAACGGGAACATCCTCTTCGCCACGCGCGAGAAGCTGTTCCTTAGCTCGGACAATCTCAAGACGCATCGGCAGATCATTGTCAAAACAACTGAGGGCGCCGACTATCTCCCGCATACTCCCCAGAATCCCGATCAACCGGGCTGGTATTTCCATCCTCTCGACGGTGTGCACACATGGGATGTCGATGGCTCGGAAATGCTTGTTTGGGGAAACTACTGCAACGTGCTCGGCGGACCGGTGCCGGTGAATATCTATTACTCGACCGACAGCGGGCAAACAATCAAGATCGCTTATTCATTCGGTCAGAATCCCAATTTTCAGGAGAAGGGCACTGAGCCAGCCGCGTTTCTTGGCGATCCCACCAATCCGGTAATTTGCCGTCACATTCACGCGGTTGCATTTCATCCAATTGAGCGAGCATTCTATGCCTGCACTGGGGACATCAATCGGGGACACGGAAACGAATGCCACTGGTTGCGAGGAGTATATGACGCAACGGCCGATACCTGGAACTGGCGTGTGCTGGTCTCGGTAAACTCGAATTCGCGTTACAAGTCCGGCGGCATCAATTTCGTCGATGGACAGCTCTATTGGGCCGCAGACGCGAACGGTCCAAAGATGCCTAGCGAGAAACACGACCGCGGAATTTTCCGGTGCGCTCCGGCGGATTTAGCCGATCCGACGAAACACACTTTGCTTTTCAATCCGGAATACGAACTAGCCAACATGATCATCCAGGATGGCGTGATCCTAGCAGGGCATTGCGCCCCCGCCTCCACCTACGCGACGGGTATTGTAATATCGCCGGATTTGGGAAAAACCTGGGCTCAATACGATCTAGCCGAGTTCGGGCCGCGATCTCCCGTCCGATTTCACCCGAAGAACAGCGACGGCTGGTTCCGGGTGGATCTACGTAAGGGCTGGATCGAACGTGCCGAAGTCCTGTTCATCAAACCGAAGACATGAGGTGCATTTAGGTTGTTGACTTGATACTCGCCTCGACGTAGAACTCAATGAAGTAGAACTCAATGAAGTCGCGAACGATCTGCTCGCGACGCTCGATGCATTGCAATGCCCTTACTTGGGAGAACTTCATGACTAACAAAGACTTAGAGCAGACACTGGATT
>JAYVBW010000187.1:0-3055 GCA_043750255.1 Pirellula sp. | reverse complement strand
CCCCAAGCGTTGTTTCGATTGGCATCGTTCCAAACAAATCCTTGGATGCCTTGTTTCGTTGTTGTGTCTGGAATCGCGCCAAGTTCGCCGCTAAAGATGTTGCTGGTTATTCCAATTCGGGGATCGATCGCGCGAATTTCGATACGGCCGGTGGTGGAATTGCCCAACGGGATATTGAGATCGAGGTTTACCGTATATTCGTTCGGAGTTGAGAAGGTCGTCCAAGCTCCATTGTTGATTCGATACTCAATCCTGCCGACCTTGTTGAGCGTAATATCATGTTGAGCACCAGAAGAATTGCGGTTAGGAAGCGTTTGGACTGCGGACCGACCAACAAAACGGTAAGTATTGGTGGCTGCATTCAAACGACCCGTGCCCTCAAGCAAAAGCGGAACATCGAGAACATCAAAAATTCCATCTTGATCGCTGTCCTTCCATCCAAGTTGCTCGAGCGTCGCATCCGCAGTAACCAGCGTATCAAATGAAGTCTGGAGCGTAGATCCAGCCGACATGATGCTTAATTCCTGCTGGAAGTTTGGAGTTGGATTGAGATCGATGGCGTTCGTATTCTGCGCGTTATAGTAACCGCGCCGTTGGTAATAATTTGAACCACCTGTGTATTCATCCCTTGCCCAAAACATGTGGCCCGTCTCGTGAGCGAACGTGGAAGCTGGACGGGTGGACGGCACGACCTCAAAGAGCCCACCCGCAAAAGCAAAGGCACGCGAAAACGATCCACCAGGTGCGAAACTGCCATCCCCATCGCTTTGTGAGTTCACCACAAAAATGGTAAAAGACCAGTCAGTGTCCAGTTTTAAGCGTTGTGAATTATTAAACGCTCGAACGTTGTCATCGAGACTTGAACTGCCTGCAAATCCAACGTCGCTTAGAAATTTCGAGACCCACAGCGTGTAGGAATTGGAAGTTCTCGAAATCGGTTCGTAGGGAGTTGGAGTTAACTTAGACGTGTAGGTAGTGTCAATCACCCAGTCGAGTGTTTGCACAGAGCTTTTCGTGGCTAAAAGCTGCGTCCACCAATTCAAACCAGTTTGGATGTTGTTCAGCACCTGATTAATATGACCGGGTGTCCAGTTTTCCGTGCTGGCGTCGATGGTGCCGTCACTTTCAAGGAAAACTGGAGTCACGGCGATTCGTCCAATCATGAACTCTCCAGTATCGTCGGCTTCGGCGCCATACGGAAGAGTGGCCATGACACGACGAGATTCAAGCGACTCCACCGCTAACTTTCGAAATCTCTTTTGCTTTTTGCTGCCGGACATTCGTACTCTCACTTGGAAGTCGCACACCACTTGCCCATTGGATGATACTTTGCAGAAAAGATTCCCCTACTTCGCTCAGCAATTTTCGACTTTTCTTATCCAGTAAGCCGCTCCCATAGTGCAAGTTCTAACGATTGGTACAGGTTTGACGCCTTGATTGCGAACGGAAACTGTGGGTTGCCGTACCAAAAATAGGTTGGTTTCCACGAGTCGATACTTTTTCAAATGGCAGCAAAAGTCTGGACGCAATTCGGATGAATTCGTAGCAATTCGAATAAATTGGTCTTTCCCTGTAGTGCATGCGTTTCTAGCCTCCAACAACAGATAACCTTTGTCCTATTTCGAACCCGGCAGGAAAACTTGTCGCAATTTACCGAAACTCTCTGATCGTTAAAAACTAAAGAATCAGATTTATCCAACCGATAACCGATAACAGACCGCCGTTGCGTTACCGAACTTCGGAAGCGATTGGCTCGAATTGCACTCACTTAAAGAGCCCAACAACGGGCTGATTGGTTCGAAAGGAATCGCACCAGTGTCCGAATCAAATATGCAGTCGAAAAATCCCTATCCGCAAGGAGTTGGAATTGGATCGGTACCGGTTCTTTTTTCATTAAGAAATGTCCAGCCGAAAATTGTAGGCGGGATCGCTAACTCCAACACCAAAACAAACAGCGCGACCCAAACCGACAAACCCGAGTCTGCCACGAGCCCGATATCTTCGACCACTGGACTGCCTGCTGAGAGTGCAAAACCTGCTCCATCAATCAGCAAGAACAATCGACCGTACAACATTGTGGTTGGGCTGTTAATTCTTGCCCTTTGTCTTTTGGTAATACGGAATTCGCAAGGGGCTAAGTCGAGTTCGAAAAGTGAGATGGCTTATAGTAGCATCTTAATAAATCCACCCGAACCCAAGCCCGTTGCCAATTCAAAAGTGGAATCCACTCCTCTGTTGATACTTAATGCGATTGAGCATAAACCGCTAGAACTTCGGTCATCCGAAGTGGCGAAATCACCTAACTCGTCCGAACTCTTTCCCGACTCACGATCGGTTGAGAAATCGAATGACGTCCAAGAACGTCCGGTGGAGGGGCAATTGCTCATTCAAGCTAAGCCTTTCTTGTTTCCGCCTCTTTTACCGAGTTCCAATTCAGAGACTCAGTCTGAAACCAATCCAAGGACAGGTGATCCAAGGACAGGCAGTGTCGACGTTTCAAAAGCACCGTCGCAGTCCGAGGTCAGTTTACCAAGAGCGGCTTTGCCTGAAATCGTTGACACGAACGCACCATCAATGACCACACGCGAATTGATCAATCTGCATGAGCTTGGGAAACAGTTTTCGCCGCAATCCACGACCGTGAGTGGGCCAATTCTCAGGGGAAACGTAGCCCAAGGCGTTCAAGCAAACACCGTTTCTAATGTCGTGCCCGCCGTCGTGGGGCGTTCGTCGTCTACGCCTGTCATGTCAGGCCTACCTTATCCTCCATTGCCTAAAGAGTATCCTGCTCTGACGGTTCATGCCGACGAAAAAAACCCACTCGACAGTCGGCAGGGCGTCGCCGGTCCAATGCAAGACTCTATGCTAATTCGCCAACCTTCGAACAGATACCCATACATGCCGCAGCCGTCGACGACTCCGATTCCTTACACACCGATAGCACCGATCCAAAACGGCAATTCGGTCGGATACCCTCCTGGAAATTAAAGAAGCACGCACCAAGTTTGATTGAATGGAATTGATTGATCATGAGCGAAGTGAATCAGGCATTTTT
>JAYVBW010000186.1:0-4284 GCA_043750255.1 Pirellula sp. | reverse complement strand
GTAACATCCGTAGCGTATTTTTTCCGTGTAATGATATCAGGCATCGCGCAGTCCTTTGCAACGTAGAATTGGGGGGAGACTCCTAACTCTCGCAAATTTCAGGCTTTACAGCAATTCCAATTTCCGGATAGACTCTACCATTGAATGATCTGCCCGATGGCTAGTGCCAATTTTTCGACAGTCCAGGGGTTTGGACCATTCCATTGGGTCGCTCCGTGGCTGGTCATCATCTTGTAGATAAACACATGCTGGCCCTCGATGCCAAACGTTTGGCCAGAAATGCTCGATGCCGCATCGGAAGCCAAATAGGCAGCTAAGGGTGCTATAAACTTCGGTCCAAAAGTGTCGATGCTAACCAGATCCGCTGCACCTCGAATCGTCTGGAACATCCGAGTCAATGCCGCAGGTGCAATCGCATTGACCGTAATCTTGTGCTTGGCCAATTCCAACGCTGCTATCCGAGTCAACGCGTGGATACCGGCTTTAGCCGCTCCATAATTGGTCTGACCGAAATTACCCAGCAAGCCTGAGCTGGACGATGTGTTGATGATGCGTCCACCCATGTCTCGTTCGGTCATCACTCGCGCTGCCGCTTGCATGCAACTAAAAGATCCTGTCAAGTGAACTTCGATCACCTGATTCCACTCTTCTTCGGTCATCTTCAACAGCGTGCGATCGCGAAGGATGCCCGCGTTGTTTACGAGAATATCGAGCTGACCGTACGCTTCCAATGCCGTTTCCACGATTCGCCCAGCAGAGGCAAATGAACCGACTGGGTCGTTGCTTGCGACCGCTTGGCCGCCACGGGCGATGATTTCTGCGACCACCTGATCTGCCGTCGGACTTTGGCCATTGCCATTGGCTTCGCATCCAATGTCGTTGACTACCACCTTGGCCCCCTCGGAGGCGAACAACAACGCGTACTCACGCCCGATGCCACCTCCAGCACCCGTGATGATGGCAACTTTTCCTTCTAAACTATTCATGTCGTTTTCCTAGTGGTCATAGCGTCAGGCTGTCGCTCCGCCATCGAGGACAATCACTTGTCCTGTCACAAAGGACGCTTCATCCGAGGCGAGGTACAGAGCTGCATAACTAATGTCATCAGGTTGACCGATACGCCGAATCGGTTGTATCGTTTTAATCGCCTGCTGATACGTTTCATTCTTCCAAAGAATCTCGCTGAAGTCGGTTTGGATCAAACCTGGTGCAATCGCATTGACTCGGACACCGTGCGGCCCGAATTCGCGAGCCCAATTCCGTGTCATCATGATCAGCCCGGCCTTGGTGAAGCTGTACAGAAGTCCTTCTGGCTGCGGGTGGAGACCAGCGATCGAGCTAATATTGATGATAGATCCGCCGCTATTGCGATCGACCATTTTCGGTACGGTCAATCGGACCAACCGCAAAGCGGCCTTTATATTGATCTCCACCATCTTGTCGAGCATCTCATCGGTCACGTCGAGAGACGGTCCCTGGCCGATATTGGTTGCGCCGTTGTTGACCAGAATATCGACTGGTCCAAGTCGCTTCTCGGTTTCGCACACTAGATTTTCCAATTGATCCAGTCGACCGATATGACATGCAATCGGTACTACTTTGCCGGGCAAACCGGACAGCTCATGGGCCGTTGCCTCCAGGTTTTCGAGTTTTCGACTGGCGATCACGACATTTGCTCCGGCCTCCGCCAGACGCTTTGCGATGGCTTTGCCAATCCCGCGCCCTCCACCGGTAACGATAGCTACTTTGGAAGACAGTGAAATGGATGCGCTCACAGATTCCTCGCGAGAAGAGAAGTTAACATAGGACAGGCTAGCAGCCTGTCCATGCAGGGGAAACAGGCTAGCAGCGGCTATCAGCCTGTACTACGGGGATCTTACCGAACGGTCGGTCTACTCGCAAGCAGGGTACGGCCTCCGTAGGGGAATGAGGATTTGCCAGCCCTCTTTGCGTGTTACCCAGCGGACGGTAAACTCGCGTAGTCGTTCGAGCGAGCTGCATTACGCAGTCACCTTACACCGACGAATTGAGTCATTATGAACATTGCACAATTAGTTTTGGACAGTATCGAGCGCTTTGGCGAATACCCGAGTGTCTATCACGAGGGCCGCTGGCATAGCAATGTGCAAAGGTTGCTCTGCGCTGAGAAAATGGCGACTGTGTTGCGAGATCAAGGCGTTCAACCAGGCGATCGCATTGTCGTTATGATGGCTAACGACCCGACTGTGACGGATGCCTTTCATGCCATCTGGCGATTGGGGGCCGTAATGATACCTGTGACACCCAATTGGGTTGCTCGCGAGGTCCGATATGTGCTGGAACACTCGGGAGCTCAAGTGGTAATCTCATCCGCAGTCCTCGCGCAACGGATTGTCGAAGCCTCGGAAAATAGTCCCGGCATTCGTTCGATACTCGTGCATGGGTCCTGCGAACTGGAATCGACGACACCGCTCGAACCATTGATGGCGAACGCCCAGCCTCTCAAGTCGATGCATGACTGCGGTGAGGATGACTTGGCAATGCTCATTTACACATCGGGGACCACGGGTCAACCCAAAGGGGTCATGCAAAGCCACAAAAACTTACATACCAATGTGGCGGCTGTGACCAAGCTAGGCGCTATGGCTCCCTTCACACGAGCGATGCAAGTACTGCCACTCAGCCATGTATTCGGCGTGCTTGGCATGAACCTCAATGCAATCTTCGGCTGCAGTTCGATCATCCTGCCACAGTGGGACACTCGGCAAGTTTTTGAAACGATACAGCAGTTTAAAATAGCCCGGTTCTCGGTCGTGCCGACCATGCTTTCGTACATGTTGAATTTCCCCGACCGTCAAAAATATGACTGTTCTAGTCTCGAATTGGTGAGTACAGGTGGTGCGGCCACGCCAGACGAGGTTCGCCGCGAATTCGAGCGGACGTTTTGCTGCCGAATCCGGGATGGCTACGGCTGTTCGGAAGCTACATGCGCCATCAGTAGTTACCAGGACTCCGAGGCCCACCGGGTTGGTTCCGTTGGGCGACCGCTTCACGAAATGGATTTGGCCATTTTGGACAAGGCAAACAAAGCGTTATCTGTTGGTCAGGAAGGTGAAATCTGTGTACGCGGTGAGCACGTCATGCGAGGATATTGGAAGGATCCTGAAACGACAGCCCTCGCAATGCGGAGCGGTTGGCTACACACAGGTGACCTCGGGCGCGTCGATGACGATGGCTACTTGTATATCACTGGACGAATAAAAGATTTGATCATCAAAGGGGGCGAAAACATTTCGCCTCGCGAAATCGAAGAAGCGATCTACCAACATCCGGCAGTAGCCGAAGCAGCGGTGATCGGCATTCCCGACGTGACGTTTGGCGAACAAGTTTGCGCCGTCGTTGTGCTTCGGCCAGGACATTCCGCGACGGAAATTGAAATTCAAAGCCATGTCGCACGCTTTGTCAATAAATTCAAAGTTCCATCGAGTGTAGTCTTTCGGAGTGAGCTTCCTAAGAGTCCGGTCGGCAAGATTCTCAAACGCGAATTGCGACAAGAACTTGCAGCTACTCAATCAGTGCCAGGAAGTTTGTAAGACGGCATTTTTGGGCCGTGTGGGTCAGCGGCTCCGCCCGCTGACATCTTACGGCTTGATGGGACCAGCAAGAGGTGCCGACCAATGCAGGGAGTTATGCTCGGCTAGCAATTGATCGATATTCTTGGCAATCTCTGCGGAAAAAGGCGAGCTCCGTCGAATTCGCATATCGATGTGCGTCAACAGAACCTCGGAAGTCGAGGCGAGGCTATCGCCACTGTCCTTGATCATGAAATGCATCAAATGTACCCGTTTGGATGAACGACCTAGAAATCGGGTATGAATAGAGATTTGTTCGCCAAATCGCACTTCGATCAAATAATCGACGTACTGCTTCAGGGCAAACGACCCAGCTTGGTTGTTTACGAAGTAATCGCGGTTCATTCCAATCCGCTTGAAAATACCACCCATCGCGTGAGCGAACAAATGGGTATACCACATGACGTTCATGTGCCCCATCGAATCCAAGTAATCTTCTGGAATTGTCGCTTGATGCGTCAGAGGAAGCTGTTGTATATTGTGAATGCCAACACTGGCTGGTCGATTCTCGTCTCGAGGTGCGTTCATAAGGCAGACGCATGCTCCTTATCAAGCTCGGAAAAATTCTTCCCGGATTCTACGAGTCGCGTCAAGAGCGGTGCGGGTGACCATTGCGGACCGTGCTGCCGCTCAAACTCGCAGATCCGTTCATAGACGTTTTTGATTCCAACCG
>JAYVBW010000185.1:0-8694 GCA_043750255.1 Pirellula sp. | reverse complement strand
GGCTTTATCATGGCTGACTGCCATCTCGTGGCCTATCGCCAAGCGGGTTTCAATCCGGTCGCAATCGCTGCCCGCAACATGGAGCATACGAAGCAAGTTGCCGCTCGACATGCGATTTCAAACGCCTATGAAGACTATCGAGAGATGCTCGACGACCCCCATGTCGCAGTGGTTGACGTTGCGGTTCCGCCGGATATTCAGTTCGAAGTGATTCGTGAGATCACATCGCGCCGCAATCCTATTCGTGGAATTCTCGCTCAAAAGCCGCTCGGTGTGGACTACGCGCAAGCCTTAAAGATTGTGTGCATGTGCGAAGAAGCGGGAATCACACTTGCCGTCAACCAAAACATGCGATATGACCAATCGGTCCGCGGATTAAAGAGCTTACTCGAGCAGCGAGCGTTTGGTGAACCGGTGTTGGCAACGATTGACATGCGAGCAGTACCGCATTGGATGCCTTGGCAAGAGAGACAGGGCTGGGTGACCATGCGGATCATGAGCATCCACCATCTCGATACATTTCGCTATTGGTTTGGCGATCCCGTGCGCGTTTTCGCCAGTGTACGTTCGGACCCTCGGACGAATACGCGATTTGAACATCAAGATGGAATTTGTCTATACATACTTGAATATGAAAGCGGATTTCGCGCGGCTGCTTGGGACGATGTATGGGCAGGTCCGGCTCTGGAGGGGGCCGCGTCGGACTCGTACATTCGATGGCGAGTGGAAGGAACCGAGGGGATGGCTCGAGGTACTATTGGCTGGCCGGATTACCCCGAGGCCACGCCCAGCACTCTCGACTACACGACCGTGGCTCGCGGACCGGAATGGATACAGCCGCGATGGCCCGAAGTCTGGTTTCCCGATGCGTTTGTCGGAACGATGGCTCAGTTATTGTGCGCACTCGAGGACAAGACCGAACCGGAAATTAGTGGTAGGGACAACCTGCGAACCATGGCTCTCGTCGATGCCGCGTACTTATCCGCTCGCGAACATCGCGCGATTGCAATCGATGAAATCACTGCGTAGGATAGGATGCCTCCTCAACCAGCCGACTGCTGGTCCGGATATTTAATTCGGCCATGGTAGATGGCTGTCAGACTTTTGATCAACGAACGCTTGATCGTGTCGAGATGCTGCAAAGTCAAGCCGCATTCATCAAATTGACCATCCAACAATTTTTTCATCGCGATCTGCTCGACCAAGTTTTGCAAGCGAGATGCGGTTGGCTCCACCAAAGCACGTGATGCGCTTTCCACTGCGTCCGCCATCATTAATACGGCCGCTTCTTTAGTCTGTGGTCTTGGCCCTGGATATCGAAACGAAGTTTCTGAAATCTCTTCGCCGTGCGGATCCTGTTCACTCTTCTTTGTCGCTAACCGATAAAAATACTCGACCAATGTCGTTCCATGATGCTGTTCGATGAAGTCAACGACAGGCGTTGGCAGTCTATGCTGGCGGCCTAAGTCGGCACCGTCCTTGACGTGAGCGATAATAACCAACGTACTCATGGCAGGCTGCAACGTGTCGTGTCGGTTCGCACCCGGCGTTTGATTCTCTACAAAGTAATTCGGCTTGAACATTTTGCCAATATCATGAAAACAAGCCCCAACGCGAACGAGTAAACCATTTGCTCCGATGCTCTCGGCCGCCGATTCGGCCAATGCCGCCACCGAGATACTGTGGTTATAAGTTCCCGGTGCTCGCTGGGCCAATTGACGCAGCAACGGGTGACTCATATCGCTCAACTCCAGCAAACTCAAATCGGTCTGGACGTCAAATAGCTTTTCAGCAAACGGCAGCAGGCCTGTCATCAATGGTCCACACAACATAATGCACACCGCTTGCCATGTAGCTTCGGACAACAACTGTATGGGGAAAACCGAAGACGTGGAGGTTTGTAGGCTACTCACGGCTGGTCCATCTGTCACGACTCCGCCCGTCTGGCCTGTCATTACCCCAAGTCCTAGGACGGTCATAAATACAACGACAGCTACACCTGCTCCCACGTACATTAGCCGCGTCCGAGTCCGAATGCGACCGCATGACAGGATCGATCCAGCAGCCGCAGCCGCAAGCGTAATGAACTCGGACAAATCCACGCGAGTACTAAAAGCAATTACCAGTGCGAGCGATGCCATCAACATCAGTGCCGTCGGTCGACCGAAAGCAATCGTTGCAATGATCGCTGCGAGAGTAACAGGTATAACTTCGGCGCGAAATGGATCGTTCGATGCGAGGACCGCGAGAATGATGCATGACACGCACAAACTGAGAATCCGCAACAATTGCCACGTATTGGTGATCAGCGTTCGATCGAGGGACTGGAAAATGAAAAAACCGCAGAGCATGTACAGTGCAGTAATCAGCCCAAGGAATGCAGCCAATCGCTGGACTTTTTCCTGTATGTTAAGATTTTGCGTGTATGCTTGATGCTCCGATCGCAAGACCAAAAGCTCCTTCTGATCGAGTATCTTTCCGAGCGGAACCAAAGCGCCGAACGACGGATCATACGAGACCGTGGACTGCTTGACGTTGGAAATCGCTTCGAGTCGTGCTTGATTACTAAGGTCGGTGCGTAGTGTCAGCGTTTCTGGGAGTCGGTTCGCCAAGTAATTGTGAACCATGTCTGCTATTATCAATGCTTCGGGTGTTCCGAATTTAGCTCCGAACTTATCCTCCAGGGAACCACGTAAGGTAATTGCAACTTCAGCGATCAGTATACTTTGTACCTGGGCTTCAACTTTCTCCAACCCTTTGCCCGCATTGATAACGCGGATGTACCGTTGATTCCCTTGTTCAACATCGTGAGTCAAAGAACGAATTAATCCTCTTGCTTCAATCGGGTCGAGCACTTCTCGCATGGCGGAGTCGAAACGTGAAATGTCAGCATCGGTTGCCAGTGTTTTTTGGATAGCCGCAAGAGCTTGTTCATGAGAAACAGGCTTTTCGTCTGGATTGAGGACCGAGACGCCGAAAGCACCTAGTATTTCGATTTGCTTTTTGGTTAATGCAGTCGCTTCCAAGGCTTTACGAACATTGAATAGTGCATCCTTGACCTCGCCACTTAATTGAACGATTGCCTCTTTGTGGTTTTCGTATATGGGGAGAACCTCCCGGCTTGCTTGAATGCGCAAAGCGTCTGTTTTGACTTCGTCCACTACTTTAAACGGAATGCGAGCAAGGATCGCACGTTGAGGGATAAATCCTTTTCGATAGGCGAAAGGTGGTTCCCAGCCACGTACAAAAACGGTCAATATTGCCGCTGCTGCAAGTGCCAATCCCAAACGAGCAATCGCATCCAACGAAGTGATACGTTCAAACAGCCGTCGCCATGGATAGCGATCGACTCTTAAGTTGGCAGCGCGTTCGCTGCGTGTTTTCGCGTTTGACGTAGACGACATAGGTCTTAGGCGAGCTTAGCGATCATCGGAAGGAAAGGGCCGACCCGCTGTCGGATTCCCACCTGAGGGACGACTCGGACTGGGACCGTGACTGGGACCATCGTAAGCTGCAACAATGCGACGAACCAAAGGATGCCGAACAATATCACCTTCATTAAGTCGAACAAAGCTGATTCCTTCGATACCTTGCAGACGCTGAACAGCATCTCGCAATCCGCTCGAAACGCCGGACGGCAAGTCGACTTGAGTGATGTCCCCTGACACTACGATCTTGGAACCCTCACCCATCCGGGTCAAAAACATCTTCATTTGAGCCACGGTCGCGTTTTGTGCTTCATCTAATATAACAAATGCTTGGTTGAGCGTTCGGCCCCGCATGTAAGCCAACGGAATGACCTCGATCAAATCTTGCTCCATGAGGAACTTAACCTGATCCAAATCAACCATTTCATTGATGGCGTCCATCAGCGGTCGCAAGTATGGATTCAGTTTCTCGTGTAAATCACCCGGTAGATAACCAAGACTTTCACCCGCCTCGACCGCTGGCCGAACTAACACAATCTTGCGGATGATGCGAGCTTTGAGCGCCTCGACGGCTGTAGCTACGGCCAGATACGTTTTTCCGCAGCCGGCTGGTCCAATGCAAAACGTCATGTCATGGTTGCGAATTGCCTCGACATAGACTGCCTGTCCATCCGTCCGTGGTTTGATCCGCCGACCAGCATTTCCGATTTGCAACTCCTGGCGTTCGTAGGCTGGCGTATTGCCTTTTCCTGTTGCAAGTGTCAACGCATCGGCTACTTCGTCAGGTCCGAGGCTGCCGATCCGTGTCACCTTGTCTTTCAGGCGTTCGAGGATTTCCGTGGCAAGTCGAACTGAGTCGGCCGGTCCGGAAATGCGAATTTGGCCGCTGCGATGTGTTATTGCGACACCGAGCTGGTTTCGCACCAATCGCAAATTGGTATCCTGCGGACCAAAAAGCTGAAGAGCTAAATGGGGGTCCGACAGAGTCAATGTCGATTCAGACATACGTTTGATTAATTGCTTTTACAAAAGGCATCGCAACCTCAGTTGACGAAGAGTTTCGATCATGTGAGTTTGGCGATTATTCCAAGATAACCGATAATTGCTGTCGGCAATAAAGAATCTGTAACATCCCAGACCCCTCCGAGACCAGGCAGCAGTGCCCCACTATCCTTAGCCCCCACGGTCCGCTTTACCATTGATTCCAACAAATCTCCTACAAGCCCTACTAACGTTAGAAGACAACCTAAAAACGCGGGTCCCCAGATAAATTGCCCTCCCGGTACGCCGCACATTGGCAACAACACTCGTAGGAAAAAATAAGCGACTGCGATACTTGCAAACATCCCGCCGATCAGCCCTTCGATGGTCTTGCCAGGACTAATCGATGGAATCAATTTATGCCGCCCAAATGTCTTCCCTGCAAAATAGGCACCGGTGTCCGCAAACTTAATTATCGCAAGCAAGGCGATTAAGTGAAGCATGCCACTGACGGAACTTCCTTGCATTCGAACCAAAAACCAAAAACTGAGACATCCCACAACGTAAGTGATCACGAAGGATGACAGCAACCAACGCAATGTAGTTCGCTCTGTTTCCGCTGCAAACTCAGCAGAACTCAACGAGTGAGGTATCTTTTGAAAATCCCAAATGGCTTGCAAGCCACTACTACCAACTCCGCATAGTAGTCCAATCAGCACCCATCCAGCTCTACCCACCGGACAATCGATCGGATAGGTCTTTTTCATGACAACGCTGTACCAAATGGGAAACAGCACGACCGTAGACGTGATGCAGCAGTGAACGAGCACGCTGCGAACATCGACAGGCCATCGCTTTGCAAGAAGCTGACTTGCCTCTGCCGCTGTGCCTAGCGTCATGAACAAATACAACGGTATCATCCAAACGCCAGACTGAGCGGCAATCGGAAACCATAGGTCTAAGCCGATCATAAAAAGCGAAACCGCGATAAGTACAAAGGCAGAAAGTAGCCTAGATTGCAGCACGGTCGATTGCTTCTTTCATGTTTGGGTTTAATCTTGAGCCGCAGGCGCTAGCCCACTGTTATGGTCGCAATGACAACCGTGGGCTAGCGCCCTGCGGCTAATGAATAATCCGGGCTAGCGCCCGCAGCGAAAACCTGTCCTTCGACAAACTACACATTGAACAAGAAGTGGCAAATATCCCCGTCTTGCATGATGTAAGTCTTACCCTCGGTCCTCAGTTTACCCGCCAAGCGAATTTCCTTCTCGCTTCCATACTTTTCTAAATCAGCTAGCGAGAACACTTCGCAACGAATAAATCCGCGTTCAAAGTCGCTGTGGATCACGCCAGCTCCCTGCGGTGCCGTAGCTCCCACTGGAACCGTCCATGCTCGCACTTCTTTTTCGCCTGCGGTAAAGTAACTCTGCAGGCCCAACGTTTGATAAGCCTTGCGAGCAACCAATTGCAAAGCGGGTTCCTCAAGTCCTACAGCAGTCAACATCTCGGTACGATCCGGCTCGTCCAATTCGGCAATTTCAGCTTCAAGCTTGGCGCATACCGGAACGACTTGAGCTCCGACAGTCTCCGCGAAAGCACGAATTTTTCCGACCAACTCACTGGTCCCATGTAAATCCGTGTCATCGACATTGGCAATGTAAAGGATCGGTTTGGCCGTCATAAGGCCATAGCTGGAAATGGCTTTGGCTTCTGTTTCCTCCATGAACAACTTTCTCAGGGGTAATTCTTTGTTCAAATGCTCCATGCAATGCTGAATTGCGGTGACACGCAATTTGGCTTCCTTGTCACCGCCACGAGCAGCTCGCTCCGCTTTAGGTAGTGCGTTTTCCAAAGTTTGAATGTCGGAAAACATCAACTCCATTTCGATCGTTTCAATGTCAGACAGCGGGTCCACTTTTCCACCGACGTGAATGACGTCCGGATCAGCAAAACAGCGAACGACTTGCAAGATGGCATCCACCTCGCGAATATGACTGAGGAACTTGTTGCCAAGTCCCTGTCCCTCGCTTGCACCTTTGACGATACCTGCGATATCGACCAATTTGAGCATTGCCGGAATGACTTTTTGTGGAGCGACTAGCTTCGCAATGCGGTTCAAACGATTGTCTGGCACGCTGATGATCCCTTCATTAGGATCGATGGTGCAAAACGGGTAATTTGCTGCTTGTGCCGATTGCGAACCGGTCAATGCATTAAACAGTGTACTTTTGCCTACGTTGGGTAGACCTACAATTCCAGCTTCCATTTTTAAGTCGGTCGTCCTAGTTTTCGTGACGCAATAGTGGGAACAAAATAACGTCGCGAATACTACGCGAGTTGGTGAGCAACATAATCAATCGATCGATACCGATTCCAAGTCCGCCAGCGGGTGGCATCCCATACCGAAGTGCACGAACGAAGTCGTGGTCCATTTTGGCCATTGAATCTTCTTCCGCCATTCCATCGAGTTGAGTTTTAAACAGCTTTTCCTGCAGGATTGGATCGTTCAATTCGGTGTAAGCGTTTGCCAATTCCATCCCATGAATGTATAGCTCAAAACGTTCCGCAATCTCAGGTTGGCCGGTTTTCCGTTTGGTGAGCGGGCAGATGCTGGCTGGATAGTCGATAACAAAAATCGGGCCGATCAGCGAGTCCTCGACTTTTTCCTCAAAGACTTCGCTCACGATTACGTCAGGATGTTTGCTGGCCGGATGGAGTCCTATTTTATTGGCCAAGTTAGCGATACCTGCGGTGTCCGAGATCTTGAGGCCAGTGTGCTCCTCGAACAGACTACCGTACGTGCGGCGTTGGAATGGTGGTGTGAAATCGATATCGAGATCTCCCCACTTGAGTTGGTATCCTTGGCCGGTCGCACGGATCGCATCACAGATGATTTGCTCGGTCAGGTCCATCATCGTTTCGTAGTTGGCATAAGCCCAATAGAGTTCGATCATAGTGAACTCGGGGTTGTGCTTTGGGCTGATCCCTTCGTTGCGATAGACTCGGCCCATTTCGTATACGCGTTCGATGCCGCCGACCAGCAACCGCTTTAGGTGCAATTCGAGCGCAATCCTTAGGAACAATTGCATGTCGAGAGCATTGTGGTGTGTCACAAATGGCTTGGCAGCAGCACCACCGGCGATTGTGTGCAGCGTTGGCCCCTCGACCTCCACAAATTGATGCGATGCCAAAGTCGATCGGATCGAGTGGATGATCTTTGTCCGTTTTAGAAATGTCTGCAGCGAATCGGTGTTGTAGGTCAAATCGACGTAACGCATGCGCTGCCGCAGTTCGGCGTCTTGCAAGCCGGCGTGCTTTTCCGGAGGTGGCTCCAGCGACTTGGTCAAAAAATGAAGCCTAGTCGCGATGACCGTAAGCTCACCGGTATTGGTCCGACCAAGCCGACCATCGAATCCAACCAAGTCACCGAAGTCTAAAAGTTTGGCGAGATCGAAATCTGCGTCGGGTACTTGGCCTTTGGCGATCATGATTTGAATATCGCCGGTCCAATCGCGGATATTCAAAAAGAAAAGCTTACCGGCGGTTCGGAGCAGCATGATTCGGCCAGCAACGCGGACGTTAGGGCCGATTTCTTCCCCGGCCCCTTGGTTAGTCTTCCATGCTTTATAGTCGATCGGCTCGGCACCAGGACATTTCGAAGCATCCAAATCGGGGAGAGGAACGAGACCGCCATCTTCCTTTTTGAATTGCACTTGGTCTGCCATCTCGCGGACGGGGCCGTTGAACGTTCGATTGTCAAACCTTGCGCCCCATGGGTCCAAGCCGAGAGCTTCGATTTTCTTCAGCTTTTCAAGCCGTGCAGCCTGATGAACCCCTAAACCGGTGTTGTCTTGATCCTGAAAATCGGCCATGTTTGAGCAATTGAGAGTGAATTGAATGGTTGAGAAGGTGCAGATTGTAGGAAAAAGTGATGGAAAACCAAGCAGTCAAACCGCCAATGATCCTAATTGTCGAAAGCGATCCGCTTTTGCTGACCGGAATGTCAGCGATTTTGGATCAAAAGGGTTACCGTTGTTTTTTAGCAAGAGAGACCGCAGTAGGGCTAAAAGCCACTCGAGCAATGGCCTTCGACTTGATTGTGCTCTCTTTTGGGCGAGATCCGCTCAAAGCTGCGAATGACGCTTGCCTGCTGCGAGGCGAGGACTCCACACGGGAGCTTCCGGTTCTGTTTCTAGCCGAAACTTTTGAAACGAACTGGATTGAGCCATTGAATTTGGCGGGCGGAGTGTATTGTTTGCCAAAACCGTTCGACCCAGAGGTTTTC
>JAYVBW010000184.1:0-12470 GCA_043750255.1 Pirellula sp. | reverse complement strand
CGTTGCGACGTGACGCTGGATCTTGAGGAAGCGGCAAGAGGCGTGGCAAAGACGTTAGCGCTCACACGTCATGCAGCCTGCGATACTTGTTCTGGCTCCGGTGCAGCCGTTGGTTCTCAACCAGAAACCTGCCGCAAATGCCAAGGACGTGGTCAGGTAGTTCAAGCCTCTGGAATTCTACGTGTACAGACGACTTGCCCAATCTGCCGAGGCAGTGGCAAAACGATTAGCAAGCCCTGTAAAACTTGCGACGGTCAAGGCCTCAAGCCGCACGAAGTCAAATTGGAAGTCAAAATTCCAGCGGGTGTTGACGATGGAATGCGCGTTCGACTTCCCGGCGAGGGGCAACCAAGTCCCGATGGTGGTCCTCGTGGAGACGCCTACTGCTTTATTCACCTTAGACAGCATTCTATTTTCCATCGCGATGGCCATAACTTGGTGTTTCAGTTGCCAATAGCGTTCAGTCAAGCGGCTCTCGGCACAACGGTCGCCGTGCCAACGCTCGACGGCAAGAAATCGCTCGATATTGCCGCTGGCACTCAGAGCGGAACCGTATTTCGGTTGCGAGGGTTGGGGATGCCAGATCCGCACTCCGGCGCGCGCGGCGACATGCTGGTGGAGACTATTATTGAAGTTCCAAAAAATCTGACCAAGCGTCAGCAAGAACTGCTGCGCGAACTTGCAGAGCTGGACGAAAAAGAGATCACACCCGAGCGCAAGGGGTTCATGGATCGTATCGTTGCCTATTTTCAAGGCGATGCAACGGAAGTCGCCACTGCAAAGTCAAAAAATTAAGAGTCAATTTACCAACAACCTTTCATCGGTAATATTAAGATGTCAACAGAACCAACAAACCAAGTCAATCAGGAATCTAGAACGGATCGCTCCGCAAGTGACACCCTTTTCGAGTCGCTTGATAGCGATTCGATTAACACCGAATCACCAGAGCAGATTGTGGACTTGCTGGAGCAACAAGTAGCTGAATTCCGAGACAGGGAATTGAAAGCGCAAGCAGAGCTCGAGAATTTTAGGAAGCGCTTGCTTCGCGATACCGAGCAGCAACTCAAGTATGCGGTGGTTCCTTTTGTAAGGGACTTGCTCGAGGTCGTCGACAACCTGAACCGAGCTACGGACGCCGCGACAGCCAGTGGTAGTACCGATAGCTTGGTATCTGGGGTCAAGTTAGTTCAAAGCCAATTGGCAACTGTTTTAGGCAAGCACGATTGCCGACCAATCGTTTCTATTGGGCAAACTTTTAATCCGTATCATCACCAAGCCATCTCACAACAGCCAAGTTTGGAATTCCCAGCCGGGATAGTAATGTACGAAACCTCGGTCGGCTATATCCTGCATGATCGAGTGATTCGCCCAAGCATGGTAATTGTTTCCACCGGTCCAGCATCCTAACCAAGAAAAAAGCGATTTCGCTATGCCTACCTACGACTACGAATGCGACGCTTGCGATCACAAGTTTGAGTTGTTTCAATCGATCATGGCGGACCCAGAAAAGAAATGTCCAAAGTGCAAGAAGATGAAACTGCGTAGGCTGATTGGGACTGGCGCTGCGGTTGTCTTCAAGGGGACAGGATTTTATCAAACGGACTACCGCAGCGAGTCGTATAAGAAATCCGCAGCGTCGGATTCTAAAAATACGTCTGAAACTAAATCGGACAGCAAGTCCGAATCAACATCGTCCGAGCCGAAATCCGAGACCACAACGGCCAATTCTGAGGGCAATTCGGCCAAGTCTGCGGGAAAATCGGATGGCTCATCCGAATCCAAGCCGTCAGATACGACCTCGTCAAAGGCAATCGAGCCTAAGTCGTCAAGTCCCGACCCAAAGAGCAAAGGCAAACGCAAAGAGTAGCAGTCGCCAGCTAGCACCGGTTTTTTCGGTTCGGACCAATTGTGGCAGGTGTCGCATAGAGACATTGTGGCAGGTGTCGCTTCGCGCCATCGATACTGGGCCACGACAATGCCTGTTAGCAGAGAATAATGGCCTGTTAGCAGAGAATAATGCGGCCGAGAGGATTTGAACCTCCACTCCCTTTCAGGATCTAGGCCCTCAACCTAGCGCGTCTGCCAATTTCGCCACGGCCGCAGATTTCATCTTTCGAGGACTTGAGTTGGAAGTTTAGGCGGAATCGCCGCCTCGTCAAGTCGCCATGAGTATTTCCTTTGCCAACTCTATCGTCAGCTCAATCGCCATAACTAGAACGATCTGCAATTGCGTGCATGCGAGGAAGCAATCGCGACGAGAAATCCGAAGTTCATTTGCACTTTGGGGAAACATCGAAATGCCATCAATTGCCCACGCCGTTACTGCAAGCGTTTTCTTGGATGAACTCAACGTTGCACTTGCGCCGGAGGAGATAGCGACTTTGACTTCGCTAATGGAGCGATATGGTCAGGTGCTTTTAGATATAGATGTTTTAAATGGACGCCTGCAAGAACTGTTGGATATTGAAAGCCCACCAAAAGCATCCCTGAATCAGCGTTTTGACTGATTGCCCTTGCCTAAAATGCCTCTTGCTCTCTATCGTGCCGCTTGATCTTTATTGATTTGTTCCTTCAAAGATTATACGGATGGATTCCAGAGCCTTTCTTTTTTTTGCCTTTAGATTTTGGCCGGGTTTTCAGAAACTTTGGCTAAGGGGCGATTTGCATTCGGTTCTGATTTCACTGCTTTTTAGCTGGATTTTGATAGTTGCTTTGTGTGCAACGTTTGTGTGGCCCGAATGGTTTATTGGTTTTTTTAGTCCTGATTGGCTAGCACGGCTTATTCTTGCAGCGTTTTGGTTTTCAATCGTTGGGGCAAGTTTTCTATCCGCTATCGGGGCAATATTGGGGTCTTCGAGCGCGTCTGACTTGGGGGTTTCCGACCGTCAATTGAATTTAGAAAATGCTCAGGAACTTTACCTCCAAGCAAACTATTTCGAAGCGGAGCAACTGGTCCGAAAGAATATGTCGGGGCAGACCGATGACGTCGAGTCGTCCCTTCTTTGGATTGCTATTCTGCGTCGAACAAGGCGGATTCCACAGGCCCTGGAATTAATTTCGAGCGTCGATAAATTGGATGCAGCGTTACCCTGGTTGCCTGAGTTGCGGTCTGAAAAAGAACAATGCTTGCGAATCAAGATACAAACACCCCCTGCACACGACTGACAAAAGCGTTACGATCGGTTTGTTTAAGATTGTCGACGCTTTCCCTTTATGAGTGTGGCAGTAGCGACAAAATGACAGGTAGCAGAGTTTGGAACATCATTTGCATTGAAGTATTGCTCTTGGATGTTTCTAATTAGGACAACGATCACCACCACACGAACCAGAACTAAATTCCCGGGGTTGGTTGGTGCACCGCCACTTTGGCACAACACCGTATCGACCACGAAAGAAAGGTTTGCAAATGTACGAGAGATTCACAGACCGAGCGCGAAAAGTCATGCAGTTGGCAAACCAGGAAGCGCAACGATTTAACCACGAATACATCGGGACCGAGCATATTCTGTTAGGCTTGGTTAAAGAAGGTAGCGGCGTTGCTGCCAACGTACTTAAGAACCTAGATGTCGATCTGCGAAAGATCCGCCTTGAAGTAGAAAAACTGGTTCAGAGCGGCCCTGAGATGGTGACGATTGGCAAACTGCCACAAACGCCACGAGCGAAAAAAGTCATCGAGTATTCGATGGAGGAGGCTCGCAATCTCAATCACAACTACGTCGGCACGGAACATATTCTCTTAGGATTGCTTCGGGAGCAGGAAGGCGTTGCGGCTCAAGTTCTGATGAACCTGGGGATGAAACTAGAAGATGTCCGCGAGGAAGTGCTTAATCTGCTCGGCCATGGTATGGAAAGCGCCGAAGTGGGCGAACGAGGTGGTCGCGAAGGAACCGGCGGCGGAGAACCAGGTCAGCCAGCGAAAGGCGGCAAGAGCAAAACGCCAGCGCTTGATAGTTTCGGTCGCGACCTTACCGAACTGGCTCGCCAAGGCAAACTGGACCCAGTCATTGGTCGTGAGCGTGAAATCGAACGCGCAACCCAAGTACTCTGCCGACGCACCAAGAATAATCCAGTTCTCCTCGGTGAAGCTGGAGTGGGCAAAACGGCAATTGTAGAAGGCTTTGCTCAACGCGTCATCAACGGTGAGGTGCCAGAAATCCTTGCCGACAAACGGATCGTCGTCCTCGATTTAGCGATGATGGTTGCAGGAACAAAATACCGTGGTCAATTCGAAGAGCGAATCAAGGCCGTGATGAATGAAGTGCGTCGCGCTCGAAACACGATTCTTTTTATTGACGAATTGCATACGCTCGTCGGTGCCGGTGGAGCCGAAGGGGCGATCGACGCGGCCAACGTGTTAAAACCTGCTCTGGCTCGAGGTGAAATCCAATGCATCGGCGCGACAACACTCGACGAGTACCGCAAGTACATCGAAAAGGATAATGCGCTCGCCCGACGATTCCAAGAGATCATGGTCGAGCCAACCGGCAAAACAGAAACGATCCAGATCCTCAAGGGACTTAGAGATCGCTACGAAGAGCACCATCGTGTTCAAATTACCGACGATGCTATTGTCGCTGCCGTGGAAATGAGCGAACGCTACATCACAGCACGTTGCTTGCCAGACAAAGCGATCGACGTTATTGACGAAGCCGGTGCTCGAGTACGATTGCGTACCATGAGCAAGCCACCCGATCTTAAAGACATCGACGATGAAGTCGAACGATTAAACAAAGAAAAGGAAGACGCCGTAGCCAACCAAGATTTCGAAAAGGCCGCAAACCTTCGAGACCAAGCGGACAAGCTACGTCGCAAGAAAGAACAGATTACGCGTGACTGGCGGGAGAAGAGTCGCGAAACCGACGGTGTCGTCGATGAAGAGGTGGTGGCGGAAGTTGTCTCCAAAATGACAGGCATCCCTTTGACTCGACTGTCGACCGAGGATTCGTTGCGATTGATGAACATGGAAGCCGAGCTGCACAAGCGAGTCGTTAGTCAAGAGCAAGCTGTGACGGCGGTTGCCAAGGCCGTTCGACGAAGCCGAAGTGGACTGAAGGATCCTAAGCGGCCAACAGGTTGCTTTATTTTCGCTGGACCAACTGGCGTCGGAAAGACGTTGCTCGCCAAAGCCCTTGCTGAATGCCTATTCGGTGACCCTGAGGCTCTCATTCACATCGACATGAGCGAGTACATGGAGAAGCATAATGTGAGCCGGCTCATTGGTGCACCTCCTGGTTATGTTGGTTACGAAGAAGGCGGTCAGTTGACGGAAAAGATCCGACGTCGACCTTATGCGGTCGTTTTGTTAGATGAAATTGAAAAAGCACACCCAGACGTCTTCAATATGCTTTTGCAAGTGATGGAAGAAGGGCGATTGACCGATAGCTTCGGTCGACAAGTCGACTTCCGCAACACCATCTTGATCTTGACCACCAATGCTGGTGCAGACGCGATCAAGAACGAATCCGCGTTTGGTTTCCAGAAGCCTGACGGGGACGCATCGTACGACAGCATGAAATCTCGCGTGATGGATTCAATCCAACGTGTTTTCCGACCGGAATTCCTCAATCGTCTCGATGATACAATCATCTTCCGACACTTGAACAAGGAAGATCTCAAGAAGGTAATCGACTTCGAAATGACCAAGGTACTACAACGCTTGCACGAACGTGGGTTAGAACTACACATGACCGACGAAGCCAAGGAGTTCATCATCAAGCAAGGCTCCGATCTGGATTATGGTGCTCGTCCGCTACGTCGAGCGATCGAGCAACGCATCGAAGATCCGCTTGCCGAAGAGTTGCTCCGAGGAACATTCGAGGGCAAGAATACGATCACGGTTGAAGCCATCAAGGACTCGGACGGCAAGATTACTCGGCTGGATTTCAAGGGCGAAGTGCGAGATCAGTCAGAAGCCGTGGAACCAGCAGCCGCTGCAGGGGCTTAGGCACGTAGGTCCGGCTGTCCTCAGCCGGACAGGATCACCCAGGTCCTCAGCCTCAAATCGCTGGCATCCTGTCCCCTAAAATTGAACTCCTGTTATAATTCTGATGCGTAATCTGAACCAAAGTTTGGCTCGGTTTGCATGTTGTATTCGCGACTGCCAATTCTCAAGAGGGTTTAATGATGTTTCGACGAGTGTTTTTTTCGCTTTCACTGATTGCTGCCTTGGCAGTTCCTTCCTTTGGCCAGGCGCTAAAGGCCGATAAAGAAAAATCCAAGATTGATTTCGTTGGCAAGAAGTCCGATGGCAAGCACACTGGCGGTTTCAAAGATTTTAAGTCCGAATTGAAAATCGACCGTGAGTCTCACGACAAGAGTTCTATCATCGTTGAAATTATGACCGATAGCCTATGGGCTGACGACGAAAAGTTAGTAGCTCATCTAAAGAATCCGGACTTCTTCGATGTAAAAAAATATCCGAAGATTAAATTCGAATCTACAAAAATCGAAGTCAATGAAAACATAGCGACCATTACCGGCAAGATGACGATGTTGGAGAAAACGGTCGAAGTCACGATCTCAACTACGAATGAATTGTCGGACACTTCGTTAAAGGTAGTGGCGGAGTTCAAGATCGATCGCACGAAATGGGGCATGAACTACGGCAAGGGCAAGGTCGACGACGAAGTTGAACTTAAAGTTGTTTTGTTTTTCCCACGTTAGTTCTAGCATGGCATAGTCTACTAGATTTGAGCTGCGGGCGCTAGCCAAATGGTGCTCACTTTAGAGAACTTCAGAATCACGCTGATGCTCGACGTAGCTGAATTCGCAAGAATTCAGCAGGGTTCGGCGATCCTCTGAACTCTTGCGAGTTCAGCTACTGGCCAAAGTGAGTGCCATTGGGCGCTAGCCGTGCTCCTTTAATGTTACGATTTTTAACGCACCTAGCCCGGATTATTCATTAGCCGCAGGGCGCTAGCCCACGGTTGTTAATGCGACCATAACCGTGGGCTAGCGCCCTTCGGCTGATCATTAAATCCCCCGTGAATAATCCGGGCTAGCGCCTACGGCTCAAAAGTATAACTATGTCCTTTCCAGATTTTGAGCTCCCTTCCATTCTTGCCGATGCATTGAATGGAAGAGTTGCATTTGCCCTATCCTTGGCAGCAGCCGCTAGTCGCGAGACACTTAAATTTTTCAGGACCAGCGAGTTTCAAGTGGAGCGAAAAAGTGACCGTTCACCTGTTACGCGAGCCGACAAACAAGCGGAACAAGTTGTTCGCACGATGGTAGCTAAAGCGTTTCCATCGGATGCGATCTTAGGTGAAGAGTTCGGAAGCGTCGCAGGCCAGTCTGAGTTCGAATGGATCATCGATCCGATTGATGGAACGAAGAGTTTCATTTCCGGTGTTCCCCTCTACTCGACGTTGGTCGGCATGACTGTAGCTGGTCAGCCACAGATCGGTGTGATTGCCATCCCCGCGCTCGGTGAGCTTATTATCGCAGCCACTGGTTTAGGGGCTTGGTATGGGCAGTCATTTACAAACCAATCGAGAGTCCAGTTGACCCGAGCTTATGTCTCAAAACAAAGCCGTCTTGAGGATGGATTGATGGTCACTTCCCAAGTCGATAACTTTTCACGTCGCAAGGCCGAGTCTGCTTATCGCGAATTAGAAGCGGAAGCGTATGTTTCGCGAACTTGGGGAGATGGCTATGGTTATCTGCTTGTAGCAACAGGCCGAGCCGAAGTGATGGTAGACCCGATTGTGAACCCTTGGGACGTTGCTGCGGTCGCTCCAGTAATCGAGGAGGCGGGCGGAAGGTTTTCTTCATGGGCTGGCGACTTTGATATACGAGCCGGTCATTGTGTAGGCAGCAATGGCTTGGTCCACGAGCAAGTGCTGTCCCGATTGCGACCGTTTGCAGCTTAATCGTATTCCAATGGGCCGCCCTGCGTTTGCTAGCGGTTTTCGATATTCGGAATTGCAGGGCAACCCCCACGCTGAGAAAATCGCCTGCTACGAACTCGAATAATTGATATACTTCGCTAAAGAAATCATACCTCGAACTGGGTTTTTCGCCTCTCGGAACTTGAATGCAGCAAAAAGTCTTTGAACATCGTCTGTCCAACGGAATGGTTGTGCTTGGCGAGCCCATGCCTTGGTTGGAATCGGTGGCCTTTTCCCTGCTGTTACCGGTTGGCACACGGAATGAACCAAGCGATCGGCTGGGTCTTGCGGGATTGACTTTGGAAATGTGCCAACGCGGGGCTGGCCCATACACTAGCCGTGATGTCGTAGAACGTTTGGATTTTTTGGGAGTCGATCGGTCCAGCAGTGTGACTACTTTTTATACTTCCATGAGTATGGCGGCAATGTCGAGAGTGCTTGAGCCAACACTTGAGGTTGCAGCAGCCATTGTATTGGAGCCGCATTTTCCAGAGGATGAGCTTGAGGAATCAAGGCAATCCGCGTTGCTTGAGTTGGCGTCGATCGACGACGACCCTGCCCAGAAGTGCTTCAAAGAATTGAAACGACTTCGGTTTGGCGATGTCTTTGGCCGCTCGTCGCTCGGCAGTGAATCGGGCTTGAAGGAAACGACTCTGGATGACTGCAAGGAGTTCCATCGGAAGCATTACAATCCAGACCGAGCCATACTTAGTTTGGCTGGAAATTTTGATTGGGATCGATTTTTAGTCATTGCCGAACGACTATTTGGCAGATGGAAGGGGCCAGCCTATATTGGTCCAAACGGCGTGCTTTCCATTCCTGGAAACTCGCATCTGCAACATGAGGGGCAACAAACGCACATAGCGTTGGCCTATGACGCTGTTCCATACAACCATCCGGAGTACTATCAGGGGCGCGGGTTGGTTGGCATACTGAGCGACGGAATGAGTTCGCGATTGTTTGCTGAAGTACGAGAAAAACGGGGACTCGTTTATTCCGTATCCGCGTCGGCACATTCGCTGCATGATTGCGGCAGCGTCTTGTGCTACGCCGGAACGACGGCTCCGCGTGCCCAGGAAACGTTGGAAGTAACGGTACAAACGATTAGGTCACTTGAGAATGGCATCGACCCGGCTGAGTTAAAGAGGCTCAAGGCACGCGTTCGCACTTCTTTGGTAATGGAGCAAGAAAGCAGTTCGTCACGAAGCGCACAGATGGCGCATGATTGGGCTTATTTAGGACGCGTTCCATCTCGACAGGAATTACTGCAAACCATCGAAGCGTTGACATGCGAGAGTTTGCTTAATCATTATCAAAATCATCCCCCGCGTCGCTGGTCCTTAGTGACCATTGGGCCCGATTCCTTGGAGTTCTCTGATGCAGTTTCGTAGCGAAAAGCTTTCCAATGGCTTGGAAGTGATTGCGGAAGTAAATCCAGAAGCATTTAGCCTTTCGCTGGGTTATTTCGTAAAGACGGGTTCACGTGACGAAACGCCTGAAATGGCCGGAGTTAGTCATTTCCTCGAGCACATGATGTTTAAAGGGACAGCTCGTCGAACCGCCGAAGACGTCAATCAGGAATTAGACGATCTAGGTTCGCAGTCCAATGCGTACACGAGCGAGGAGCAAACCGTCTACTACATGAGTGTCTTGCCAGAGTTCCAGCATGCTGCTTTGGACTTGTTGAGCGACATGATGAGACCGGCATTGCGCGATGAAGATTTCCAAACAGAACGACAAGTTATTTTAGAGGAGATCGCCATGTACGACGATCAGCCCCCGTATGGCGCGATGGAGCGTGCAATGGAAGGCTATTTTCGCGATCACCCCCTCGCACGTCGTGTTCTAGGCACTCGCGAAACAGTCAGCGAGCTCGATCCAGAAGCGATGCGAGCTTACCACCAAGCGCGGTATGCTCCGGACAATTTAACTTTGGTTGCATCAGGAGCTGTTGACTTTGAACAGCTCCTCAAATCGGCTGAAGCCATGACGACTCAATGGAAACCATCGCAAGCGAAACGGCAGTTGCTAACGCCGACTTATTGCAATGACAAGCTCTCGATGGTTCACCCTCCGGCGACGCAGCAATACACGCTTCAGTATTCGCCGGGCCCGAGCTATTGTGACGACGCTCGCTACATTGCTCGCATTTTAGGAACGATTATCGGAGACGATTCTGGCAGTCGTCTTTTTTGGGAGTTGGTTGATACCGGAATGGCAGAGACTGCAGCCACCTTTACGCAAGAGTTTCAAGAGTGCGGACTGTTCTGTACCTTTCTTGCTTGTGCACCGGAACAGCATGATGAGAACTGGGAAATCATCCAAGAGATCCTCGGTCAAGGGAGAGAAGTCCCGATAACTGAACTCGAACTGGAACTAGCAAAAAACAAAATCTGTTCGGGAATGATCTTGGGGTCAGAGCGTCCAAGCAACCGGCTGTTCTCGATTGGAAACGCGTGGACGATTCGTCGTAAATACGAGACGATTCAAGATGCTTCGGAACACTATCGTCAAGTAACTCTGGAAGAAGTTCAACGAGCGTTTGTGGCGTTAGCCAATACAACAAGTGTTACTGTGAGCGTCGGCCCAGAAGTTTAAAATCGATATGGTACAAGCAACAATGAAAATCCCAAGCCTTCCAATTTTAATTCTAGTCCTATCTGCGGACACCCTGTTCACTATCGCAGCAGAGATTCTACCAAGCGAAAATCAATTGGGCTCCGCCGTTGCATATCAAGTAGCTCCCGATTTCCCCCAACTGACATCGAAGATAATTCTAGACGCCGTCTCGGCTGTTGCCACGGATTCAAAAGGCGATATTCTTGTCTTCCACCGCGGCGAGCATCCGATCCTCCGATTCGATCGTAATGGAAAACTGCTGCGTTCGTTTGGCGATGGTTTGTTCAATTCGGCTCATGGATTGAGAATCGATGCCGACGACAATATCTGGGTGACGGACAACGCCAATCACACCGTGATCAAATTTAATCGCGATGGAGACATACTGTTGACACTAGGAAAAAGGAATGTTGCTGGCCAAGATGCCTCGCATTTCAATAAGCCAGCGGACGTTGGGTTTGCGTCAAACGGCGATTTCTATGTTGCGGATGGCTACGGCAATTCGCGAGTGGTCAAGTTCAACAAGGCGGGTGATTTTCTGATGGCATGGGGGAAAAAAGGGACAGGCCCTGGCGAGTTCAATTTACCCCACGCAGTACAGGTCGATGCACAGGGACGTGTTTATGTAGGGGACCGTGAGAACAATCGCATTCAAGTCTTTGACGCAGATGGAACGTTTATTCGGCAGTTCGGAGAGATGGCTCCCTTCGGTTTATATATTACTCAAGAACAATTCTTGTTTGTCGCAGATGGCCGGGCAAACAAAGTACTAAAGATGACGCTCGCCGGGAAAGTTATGACGTCCTGGGGTACGACGGGTGAGGAGCCAGGAAATTTCCGGATGGCTCACGCTCTGACCGTGGCTCAAGACGGGGCAGTCTACGTAACAGAGATCACCGGCAAGCGCATCCAGAAATTTGTTCCTAACCCATAATCCTACTGCATCATCCAAACTAAAAAATGGGGTTAAACTGAGCCGCAGCGCTAGCCCAATGCTATGAATTGCGACTGAAAACGCGGTTAGCTATCGCCCATTGCCACTCACTTTGCTTTTTTTGTAACCGGTGGGCGCTCTTCTAGGATAGTCAAGTACATTTTATTTCCTATTTTCATAGCCATATTGCGTACCGCGAAACATCGTTTTTCAAACCATTTTTGAAAATCGTTCGCGGAACCTTCGTGATGATCGCTGTTTGGTGATTCGCCGACTGTGGTGCGTTTACTTGTCACACGCGGTAGTCTGAAATAACTTGATGCTCTTGCATGGGATGTCACGTGCCTGGCTCGATACAAGTCGCAGTCATTCAACCTGCGATCCAGAGAACCATGTGCATCGAATTGGCTTTATTGAAGATCACTTTCAGTGACGTGTCCGGAGATGCCTCGATACTAGCCGGGATGGTCGTTTATGCGGAATCCTTGCGGACTCTGCTACGCCACGAAGCGCCATTGGTGGAAGGTCATCTCCAAACAAGCACTACACTTACATGTCTCGAATCGGCTTGGGCCTCCTCTTGTTTTTTCTTTAGGTGCTAAAACATTTCCGCCTCGTTAGAAGAATCTGTGGGTCATTTTTAGCTCGGGAAGATCGCCAAGGTTGTGGTATCGTGCGATTTCTTAGGCTTCTTGCGTCTTAAATCCGTAGGCTTTTCTGGTAACCAGTTTCACTTTGTTGTTGAACCCCTCGACAACGCCCGATGAAAGCATTCCGCCTGCTCGAAACCAGTTCAGTATGAGATCTCGTTTGGATCGAAATGTCCGTGCTACCTTCTTCATTGGTTCGATCTTGCTTTTCATCGCTCGGTTGCACCATTGGTCTAAAAACTTTGTTGCCCAGCCAGCGGTGCTGTATTCCCAGAATCTTTGAAAGTCCTCTTTCATTAAATGGCTTCGAATGGAACGCAGGTTGTATTGCAGCAGTTCACTTAGCTTGACAGCTTGTTTGTCTGTTAAGTTTTCGGG
>JAYVBW010000183.1:0-9003 GCA_043750255.1 Pirellula sp. | reverse complement strand
GACCTTGAAATGTTGGACTGCGGCATCAAGATTGTTGCCCCAATCATGGGTGTTCCTTTCTGGAAACCAGAATTCCCAGTCCCTGCCGAGACGGTTACGGTAACTTTTGAAGCTGGCTACCCCGTTACGCTCAATGGCAAATCCTTTGCGTCCAAAGTCGATTTGGTCCTTGAGGCAAACGCGATTGGTGGTCGACATGGATTGGGTATGTCGGACCAGATCGAAAACCGTATTATCGAGGCGAAGAGTCGCGGCATCTACGAAGCGCCCGGGATGGCCTTGCTATTCATTGCTTACGAACGACTGATTACCGGCATCCACAACGAGGGTACGATGGAGCAGTATCGAGAGATGGGCCGCCGATTAGGTAGGCTCCTATACGAAGGCCGTTGGTTTGACTCGCAATCCTTGATGCTGAGAGAAGCGTTACAGCACTGGGTTGCCAAGGCGGTAACAGGTGAAGTGACTCTTGAGTTGAGGCGAGGCAATGACTATTCGATTCTCGATACTCGCAGTCCAAATTTGACCTACAAGCCGGAGCGACTGACCATGGAAAGCGGTCAAGGAGAGTTTTCGCCGACGGATCGAATCGGACAATTGACGATGCGAAATCTTGACATTGCCGATACGGGAGACAAGCTGAAAGTTTATCGAAGTGTAGGTTTGTTGTCCGCTGGCGGAGCTGACTCGATCCAGTTGCTCGAGTAGACTCGATCCTGCTGCTCGAGTAGAAACGAGCCACATATCACAAAAAAATTTGCGGGATGAACCATTGCGACGGGGGCGTGGTTATCATAATGCAACTGGTTGGCTCGTTCAAAACCTCATTTTCACGGTTGTTATGTCTGAATTCCTTGCTCCCCTGACCAATACGTCCAGCTTTGGTATATCCGAACATTCTCATGTTCAGCAGGCGAAAAAGCTATTCGAAGACGCGGTGGCGGAGATCAGCAAAGTATTTGTTGGCCAAGATGAATTGGTTACGACTTCATTGGTCGCGTTATTCTCGGGCGGACACGTGTTGATCGAAGGGGTCCCAGGTTTGGGAAAGACGCTTTTCGTGAGGACGTTGGGACGCGTGCTGGGATGTCAGTTTGGTCGAATTCAGTTTACCGCTGACTTAATGCCTTCGGACATTACGGGCGCTCCGATCTTAGACTTGAAGACACAAGATTTTCGATTTCGACCTGGACCCGTCTTTACGCAGTTCCTGCTCGCAGACGAAATCAATCGATCTCCGGCCAAAACGCACGCCGCTTTGCTTGAAATCATGCAAGAGTTCCGTGTCACTATCGATGGGATCAGTCACCCGGTGCCCCGTCCGTTTCTAGTCATGGCCACGCAAAATCCAATCGAAAGCGAGGGGACTTACTCGTTGCCTGAAGCCCAACTGGATAGGTTTATGTTCAAGGCGATGGTGTCCTACCCAAGCGAACAAGAGGAAGCCAGGATTCTCGAATTGCATTCAAAGCAAATCGATTTATCGTCGATGCTGAAAGACCAAATTTCACAAGTGACTAATGCCGAACAGATAGCGAGCATTATCAAGTTGAATGGTCAAATTCGCATCGAGCCCAAGCTGCTTACCTACATCAACAAGATTGTTCGGCTAACGCGATCATGGCCAACTTTTCACATGGGTGCATCACCGCGAGCTGGATTAGCCCTAGTACAAGGGGCTCGCACCATCGCTGCGTTTCGAGGCCGGGATTTTGCGGTGCCAGACGATGTGGTGGAGATCGCATTGCCTGCGCTGAGACACCGCATCATCATGTCCGCCGAAGCTGAGGTAGAGGGACTCAAGGTCGATCAAGAGCTGACATCGCTACTGCGCAGCATAGAAGTGCCGCGAAACTAAGCTATGTCCATATACGATTCTATCGGGACAACTCTTTTTTGGGCGCCCTGGATTGGTCTGATCACATTGATTTCGCCATTGCTGATAATTGCGTGGGGTTGGCGGATCTTTCCAACCGTCCGATGGCTGTGGTTGCTGCTGCCGTTGTGCGCGTCGACCCTACTGATTCTGATCTCGCCACTATTCATCTATTTGCTCGTTGTCTTTGACTTGCTCGCTTTGTCCGTTGTCGTGCTTGATCTACTCACAATAACTGGCCCGAGTGGATTGGGTGTCGAACGACAAATGCTAAAGAGTGCGTCACTAGGTGGCACACACGATGTGAAACTGTGCCTCGACAATCGAAGTGGTAGAACGCAGTTGATTGATGTCTGTGACGATTTACCACCGGGCTTGACGTCAGATCCGGAGATGCAGTCGGTGGTTCTGTCCCCTGGTAAACGGATTGAGGTCGAGTACCAAATCAGGCCATTGCGACGCGGTTCGTTTCAATTTGAATCTGTTTTCATAAAACTCAAGAGCATCGCGGGGCTTTGGCAAAGGCAGGTCAAACGTGCTTGTTCTGGCGTATTGCTTGTGTATCCGGACATGAAACAGTTGTCTGAATACGCGCTCCTTGCTCGCACCAATAGGCTCAGCCTGATCGGTGTTCGCAAGACTCGAATGGCAGGCCAAGACAATAATTTTGAGCGACTTCGCGACTACACTCAGGACGACAATTACAAGCACATTGACTGGCGGTCAACGGCTAGGCGAAACAAGCTTACCGTCAAACAATTCCAAACCGATCAAAGCCAACGCATTGTGTTTATGCTCGATTGTGGTCGGTTGATGACCAATGAGTACTGCGGCCTAAGTCTACTCGACTATGCGCTCAACTCGATATTGATGTTGAGCTACGTCGCACTGCATCAAGGTGACTCGGTAGGCCTGTTGTGTTTCTCGGACAAGATTGAATCGTACGTACCGGTCCGTGGCGGAACAGCCCAGATGAATCGACTACTGCACGCTGGATTTGACCGATTTCCAAGTCTTAGACAGACAAGTTACGACGAAGCGTTTCTCTACTTTTCGAGGAATTGCCGACGACGTTCTTTGGTCGTTCTAGTAACCAACGTCATTGACGACGTTTCGGCAGCACAAATCACCGGCTATCTGAGCACCTTAAGGGGAAAACATTTGCCTATCCTAGCGTTGCTCCGTGACCGTGCGGTCTTTGATTATGCCGATAATCCGAGTATGGATGAGAGTGTTCTCTATCGAAGTGCAGCCGCCGCACAATTGTTGGTTTGGCGTCACGAAGTAATTCAGCGGCTAGAAAACGCCGGAGTACTAAATGTCGACGCGTTTCCGGACCTGCTGACTACTCCACTGATCAACCGATACTTGGAAGTGAAGGCAAAGCATCTGCTTTAAGGGTTGCTGCGACTTGTTTAACCCGTGCATCGGCGGGCGAGCCAGGATTGGATCCATCGCTGTTCACTTAGTGGGATGGGGGCGTTTTTCCCGTTGTCCGCGATCTCCGCTATCGCTTCGATCGGTTAAACGAGTCGCAATGCGGAGTTGTACGTGGCGTGTGATTTGTGTTACCATTTTGCTTAGTAGTTTTACCAGCCGTTCAGCAACCCTTTCCTTGCCCCTCTTACAAGGATTTGATCATGAAAAGTGTTTTGAAGGTTATCGTTTGTTGTCTTGCGTTGTTTTCCAGTTCGATGGCAGCAGACTTTCCGCCGGGTTTTCAGCGGCTTTCGATCGGAGACAAAGCGCCGAATTTTTCTTTGCCTGGAATCGATGGTCGCGCTTGGGGGCTCAGCGATTTCAAAGATTCCGAAGTGCTCTTGGTTTACTTCACTTCCAATCATTGTCCTGTTTGCCATGCTCAGGATCCGCGTCTACTAACGCTCTTAAAAGAGCTTTCCGGAAAAAGCTTGGCTGTCGTGGCGATTAATCCGAACTCAGGAGACGGGCTTCGGCCTGACGAATTGGGTTACTCCAAATACGATGATAGTTTCGAGCACATGAAGCTCTATGCAAAGGACGAAGGCTTCCCATTCCCATATCTTTATGACGGTGAAACGCAGTCAGTAGCAAAGCTGTTTGGCTGCCTAGCTACGCCACACGTTTTCGTTTTTGATCGCTCACGCGCCCTTAGGTATCAAGGTTGGCTCGACGATTCACGATTTCCAGACGCAGCAACGGTCAAGCGACAAGATACAAAGGAAGCGATCCTAGCCTTGCTCGATGGCAAGCCGGTTCCAGTCGCAGAAACAAAACCCTTTGGTTGTTCGACGAAGTGGCGAGAAAAAATCGCCGACGTGGGAAAGGACAACGAAAACTGGGAACGAGCCGAAGTCACGTTGGACAATATTGATGCGGATGGAGTTGCGGCATTGGTTAAGAACAACACGAACAAATATCGACTGTTCAACGTTTGGTCGACAACCTGCGGACCTTGCCTTGTCGAGTTTCCAGGACTGGTCCGAATCTCGCGACGAATGGGCCTGAGAGACTTCGAACTGATCACTCTGAGCACAGATCTTCCTAGCGATCGCGAACGCGTAATGTCCAATCTGGACAAGCAACGGGCCTCTCTACCAAAGAATCTAAAAAAGTCCTTGGAAAAAGAAGGCCGCAAATCGAACAACTATCTTTACACCGAAGCAAGTATGGATAGCCTCATCAAAGCCTTGGATCCAGAATGGCCCGGGCCACAGCCTCATACCATGCTCGTTGCCCCAGGTGGTAAAGTCGCATTTCGTCACACCGGTGAAATCGGCGAGGAAGATTTACTGGATAGAATTCTCGAAGTGATGGGAACTGGTTACAAACCGTGAATGCTGATGACTGCTCTGCAGTGGCGAAAACGGTCGGGAATTGATGGAGTAACACAAACGGGGAGCAACAGGATCGCGGACCACTACGATCGCGGAGCGATCGGCCACTATATTATGCTTCGTCGACTCGGTAGCCGTTCGTTTTGGTGTCAAACGTGAGCGAGTACTCGGCGAGGATCGAAGAGGCTTGGGAGATATGGGCTTCGAGAACCGCTTCCATCGTAGCTGCTCGAACGGTTACATCATTTGGGCCGGAAGCATCTAAAATAACCAGATGCAGATTTTCGCTGCCTGTTTCGATGAGAGTTCGGAGATAAACTTTTACAAGCGGAAAGGGTGTAAGCGCCATCTCGCTGTTGGTGCGGAACAAGTCATACGGAACCTTGTCCGAAAAACCATAAAGGGACGAACAAACTCTGCCTGAACGCAACGGAAAGACGTTTGGCGAGATTCGCGTTTTCCCGTTTAGCAATACGTAATTTGGAGTCGAAGCGGAGACGGTCGATGTGATGCTGGAGTTCATCTGTGTAAGAGTAACAGAAGAAACGCTGGGCAGTGGATTCAAAAGGTCAAATCACGCGGAAATCGCCCTAACCTTGACGTTCTACGGAAGCAATTGCCAATTGACGTAGGGCAGTGACAGATGCATTGGCGGGTAAGTCGTCTAGGGACCGGACAGCATCCTCGACCATCGCCTTGGAAATTTTTTTCGTATAATCGGATGCATCGCACCGGTCCATGGCCAAACGCAGTTCTTCAGCCGCTGCAGATTCTCCATTATTCAATCGTTTTATCATTGCCTTGCGAACTTGGTCCGGCATCCACTCCAGCGTTCGCATGGCTGGCAATGTCGGTTTGAAGGATGCTAAATCTGTTCCAAGCGTTTTGCCCGCACGATCCTGGCGTCCCCAAACGTCGAGCCAGTCGTCGAATACCTGGAACGCAGTCCCTAACTTTAATCCGAATTGCTGCATACGATGGCAAGTCGCATCATCTGCTCCGGCGCTCCAAGCTCCGAGCGAGCAGCTCAAGGCGCACAGAGCGCCCGTCTTTGCCTCTAGAAATCGCATGTATTCCGGGATCTCCATTTCGAAATGCCGAATGCTATTCTCCTGCATTATTTCTCCCTCGCAGACTTGCTTCGCAGCTTCTGCAATCCATCGACCAGGAATGGTCGATGTTCCCTGATTGGCAAGCCCGTACGCATTTGTAAAAAGCCAATCGCCTACCAAAACGCTAGCGGGCACAGACCACTTCTGGTGTACGGTTTCTTTATGGCGCCGTGCGATTGCCCCGTCGAGTATATCATCGTGCACTAGTGTCGCGGTGTGCACCAATTCGACCACCACACTGAGTCGAATCGTTTCCTCCGAAATCAATCCGGAGGCTTTGGCTGCTAATAGTAACAGGCAGGGCCGAAGTCGTTTTCCTCCCAAATCGGCGACGTAGGAAAGCATTTCCCTCACGTGCGTTTTACCTACCTGCAATTCTTTGCGGAGGAATTGCTCCACGAGCCTCAGCTCCTCTCGAATCGGGGCGGTTGCCAAACGGAGTTGATCGCGGTAAACATCTGCTGGCGATTGCCCGATTCCACCGACGGGATTCGTCAATCGCAATGTATTTGGAATCTCGAGAGTCTGATCGTCGTCAACTACCGATGCTGTGTAGACTCTTGACGAAGTGCCGCTTAGAGCGTGGGGAGGTTGAAGATAAACTTCGAAAGAATCCATAATGGTTCACTCTTTTCTGTGGTAATCTCCTCGTATCCCGCCGGTTTTTGATAACAGCATGACATTGGAGATTGTCATTGTTCGATCAATTGCTTTGCACATGTCGTAAACGGTCAATGCTGCAACGGTCGCAGCCGTTAGCGCTTCCATTTCAACTCCTGTGGAACCGGTCGACTTTACCGTGATCCGCCATTCAAGCTCGTCAACAGAAAGCCACTCGTGCTGCACCTCTACCGAATCGATCAAGAGCATGTGGCACAAGGGGATCAAATTGCTGGTTTGCTTTGACGCTTGAATGGCTGCAATGCGGGCCACCTGCAAGCAATCCCCTTTCGAAGTCGAATTTGTTCTAATTGCGTTGGCAGCATCTAGAGACATGGAAATTCGACTGCAGGCGACTGCCGTTCTGCGTGTATCACGTTTATCACCGACGTCCACCATCCTCGCCTCGCCACTCGCATTGACGTGCGTTAGCTTCGATTTGGCTTCGCCATGTGACAAATCTGCGTCTTTACTAGTTTCCTCGGGAGTTGACATATGAATCTACTAACGATCGTTTACCGTAAATTCGAGAGAAAGATAACAGTTAAAAACAGTGAAATGTGGGGCAGCGGCTCCGCCCGCTGACGAGCGCAAACCCCTGCGGGCGGAGCCGCAGGGCCACGGGGCTATATTGCCGCAGGGCTATGGGCCACAGTGCCACGGGGCTATGGTGCCGCAGGGCTACGGGCCATAGTGCCGCAGGGCCCATTAGGCATGTCCGGAGTATTCCGCACCGAAGAATTCTTTACTCGCGTTGACCGTTGGTTTGATCGTGCGTTTTCCCTCATGCCAATCTGCGGGACAAACTTCGCCGTTTTTTTCAACGAATTGCAGTGCTTGAACCATTCGCAAGGCTTCGTCAACACTGCGACCAAGAGGAAGATCGTTCACAACTTGGTGACGAACAACACCGGCTGTATCAATCAGGAACAATCCCCGCAATGCGACGGCGTCACCGATCAAAACATCGTAGTCCCTGGCAATCTGTTTGTTTAAATCCGCTACCAGCGGATAGTCAATTTGGCCGATCCCGCCTTGTGTTCGCGGCAAATTTCGCCACGCCAAATGTGAGAACTCGCTGTCGACCGAAACACCGATGACTTCCACATTGAGATCCGTGAATTCCTTGACGCGGTCCGAAAAAGAGATGATTTCCGTCGGACAAACGAAAGTAAAATCGAGCGGATAAAAGAAGAGCAAAACGTATTTCCCTTTAAACTGACTGAGCGTCAATTCAGCGAACGAACCATCCTTGAGGACAGCATTCGCCTTGAAGTCAGGAGCTGGTTTGGTAACAAGAACTGCCATAGATGTATCTCCTAGTGGATTTGTAGAAAAACTGCGAAAATGAGTCGGTAAGTGTGTTCGAACCAGCACCAATCGTCTTCATTGTCCACCAATCGTCAAGGCTTACGCTCATGGACTCCTCCATTCCTGGAAAACTATCCGATTCAACCGCTACGATCGACGAACTGAAGGCTCTGGTGAACCAATTTGTAACGGATCGATCCTGGGAATCGTTTCATTCACCGAAAAACTTGTCGATGTCTATCGCCATTGAAGCGGCGGAATTGATGGAGCATTTCCAGTGGACAAACCCAAATTCCCCAACTCTTTCGCTGGCAAACGATTCCCCGATTGCTCAAGAACTTTCCGATGTGCTTGCGTACTCGCTCGCTCTCGCGAACACGCTCGGCATCGACTTGAGTCGGGCACTCGAATCCAAAATGAAGCGGAACGAACTCAAGTATCCAATCGGTGCGGAATACGTTCCTAAGGGCATTTCAAGCTCCGAATAGCGTATAAAAAACACAAAATCTCCCAAACTTTTCCAATGGATTTTTGAAAACAAACCCTTTTTTCAATGTTTTATTCATGAAAATGGTCGAAATCCAGGGTTTTTATCGCAAAATGAGCGTTTCCCGGTTGCATTTAAACCAGGGCAACCTTTAATTCAGCCAATCGTATTGTCCTTTGTTGGACATGATTCATGATTCTAGGTTCGTTGAAAGGGATTCATCGCATGGCAAAAGCAGCTGCTGCCAAGACAGAAAAGCCACTGACCAAGGTCCAAATCTTCACCAACATTGCTGAAGCGACCGGTCTTTCGAAGAAGCAAATTGCAGAAGTATTTGAAGCTCTCAAAGCCGAGATTTCCAGTTCGGTTGGCAAGAAGGGCGTGGGCTCATTCGTTATCCCTGACCTATGCAAGATCGTCCGCATTCAAAAGAAGGCTCTTCCAAAGCGCCAAGTCCGAAACCCTCAGACCGGCGAAATGAAGTGGGCTGATCCAAAGCCAGCTTCAACAGCGGTTAAGGTTCGTGCTCTTAAAAAACTAAAGGACATGGTCTAATCCTAGGACCAGGTTCGAATTTATTTCCAACGACTTGGGCAAGCGATCAGGCTTGCCCATTTTCGTTTCATGCACCCATCCATCCGAGGTTGCGATGCGACTGATCTTAATGGGAACCGGCCCTTTTGCCGTACCCAGTTTTCAAGCTCTTCTTCACAAGGGCTACGAGATCCTACATGTGGTCAC
>JAYVBW010000182.1:0-2680 GCA_043750255.1 Pirellula sp. | reverse complement strand
CGCTGTCTGGCAACCCACTTGCAACCGCTGCGGGAGCTACCACACTGGAGATTCTGCGAGATGATCCGCCGTACGCGTACTTGGAGACTCAAGCGAGTCGGTTGGCCAACGGTCTCAAGCACGCTGCGGATTCCGCAGGGCTTCCATCTCAAATGCAACGGATGGGCAGTATGATGACCCTCTTCTTTAACGAAGCACCCGTGGTGGATTGGCCAAGTGCAGATCGCTCCGACCGAAAACGCTTTGCTAAGTACTTCTGGGGACTGATCGAAGAGGGTGTCTATATGCCGTGCAGTCAATTCGAAGCGTTGTTCTTTTCGCGAGCACATCGCCCTGAAGATATCGACTCCACCGTCGACGCCGCCCAACGTGTTCTTGCCCAACTCGATTGAGCCCTCACGTAGGTCAGCCCTCACGTAGGTCAGCCTGTCCTCAGGCTGACACGCCAACCTTCGCCGGATGCAGCTGTCTGAAATTAGAGTCCGGCTGAGGACAGCCGGACCTACGTGTAGCGGTCGTGAGCGACTATACTTCAAACCGTAGTGGTTTCGAAATCGACGACGGTGATAAAACATGGGACATCGATTCCCAAGACCCGTTTTCTAGACTGGCGACGGTTTCATCCGCATGACCAATTCCATGTTCAATCGACTGAATCAATCGGGACCGCATGCATCCGAGTGAGTCAAATAAATGGGGATGGATCATTCCAATGGCAGCTTCGCAGATGCGTTGATTCATGCGGGGTGAAACGGGAGGATGGTCACAATGTGCATCCAGCCATGCTCGGCAGCTCGCTTGGAGCAGGGACCAAACCACTTTGGATTGGGTTCCTAGCATGCGTTGACTGTAGTCCTCTGCAAACTCCTCCATTCTTGTCACCGAAAAGGCATACTGAGCTCCCGAAGACGAATTGGCAAAATAGCCAAGCAGCATGTCTGTCCAATGCTCTAAGTAGTGCCGCAATCGGTTCAGTTCTTCAGCTTCCGAAATCCCTCGCTCTACTCCTTCTAATATGATCTTCAGACAGCGATTGCGAACTTCGCAATGCGTGGTCAAGACGTTGTGCAATATCGATCGCGAATCGCAATCGACCTCCCGCTCCTCCAGTTGAGCCGCGACGGCAACGCAAACTCTCGTAAGCGGTTCTGCAAGAAGTACTTCTTCGATGACACTTCGCAGTTTATGCCAAGCTCGAACCCGACGTGCAATGCTTAGCGACAGGGTCTGCGATCGAAGGGTGGAAAGCATCGTGTTCCAACCATCAAAACGGATCCGGCTTCTCAACCAGTATTCGTTGACTGCCTCGACGGGCAATGCGTCTCGCTCGCGACAAAGCGTCGTTCCGTGATATCCCCACAAACCTGCCATTTCAACCAGCCAACCGGAGTGCATGTAATTTCTCGCGTGATCAGTGTCGCTTCTCCCGAAACGCAATGTCAAACCTTGGATCCCTCCAGGTTCATCCAAGTACGCAAACAACTCAAGGATGTCCACATACGAAAACGCAGGATGAGTTAATAGCCTGACAAATCAATCGGCACAAACGCCATCCTTGCCTCCAAGCGGACTATCTTGCTAAAAAAACTAAATTCACGATAATTGTGAGGTATAATCGAAAACGATCATTGAGGTCACACGTGATTCGAACTAGGGACTCTAAAAATATGAAAACCAACAAAACCCTTAAAATCGTAACGATCCCACTTATTACTCTCATGCTCACGGCTTTAGCGAGCGACGCCAGCGCAAAGCAGCATACGCAGAATATTAACGGAAAGGAAGTTGTGGTTCACACCAACCCCATTCCGGTTGTGCTCCATCGAATGGTTCCGCCACAACACGGTAGGCACGTCACACAAAAAGAAGTTGCAAAGGGAGGTATTCCACAGTCTCGTTCTGCCACCTCAGTTCGCAAACGACCCTAACACGGAAACCAGTGATTGGTATCTATGGTTCGCCTTAGTTAAATGAATGAAAGCTCATAGTGGAAATTTGGCCTGCGATTGATTTGCTTGGTGGCAAATGCGTGCGATTGCAACAAGGTGATTACAACCGAAATACGGTTTTTAGCGACAGCCCAGGTGAAGTTGCGACCAGATGGTTCGCTGCGGGGGCTCAATTTCTACATTGCGTGGATTTGGACGGTGCTAAGACCGGAAGTATCGCCAACGAGCAAGCGATCGTAAATATCGTTGAGGCCGCCGGAAGCTGTAAGGTTCAGTTAGGCGGCGGAGTGCGGAACGAAGCTACCATCGAACGGTTGCTCAAGCTGGGCCTATCCCGCCTGGTAGTCGGTACTGCCGCGTTAAAAGATCCTGCTTGGTTTGCAAAGATGTGCGAAAAGTATCCTGGCCATTTAGTGCTTGGACTGGATGCACTCAATGGCATGGTCGCAACCGAAGGCTGGCTTGAAAAATCCCGAACATCCGCCAGCGAACTCGTGAATCGCGTGGCGCATCACACCAACGCTTGCGAAGCCGTCGTTTACACGGACATTGCGAAAGATGGAATGATGGCCGGTCCCAACTTCCAATCGCTGGCCGAAATCCAAGCCGCCAGTCCCTTTCCGGTCATCTGCTCCGGTGGCGTCACAACCATGCAAGACCTTCGCGATTTGATCCAACAACGGACGGCCGGAGCCATCATTGGCCGATCCCTTTACGAAGGAAAAATTCAG
>JAYVBW010000181.1:0-2102 GCA_043750255.1 Pirellula sp. | reverse complement strand
TGCCATTTCAATCAAAAACAGCGTTGCCGCTCTGGATGTACGTCTTGATCTTGTCGCATCCGCATTCCTTTAGAACTGCGACTGAAGGATCGGCTAAGGCGAAAAGGATGATAAATCGTCTACCAGTTGCGTCTCCATCGTATTAGCCCAACGGGCTATGACATCCTAGCCCAGGGCAAAGCGCAGCGACGCCCTGGGTATGCCAAAAAGACGCCGTAAATTGCCCTGAAAGGGCCCAACGAGCAAGCGATGATTGCTCCAGCATTTTGGTACGCCCCTTCAGGGCAACGCTGGGTTGTATTCCAGTACCCCGGGCGACGCTTCACGACGTTCCGTCGCTAAGCTCTGCCCTGGGCTAGGATGTTGCTTTCCCATTCGGGGCGAAAGCTGTACAACGTCCTAGGTTGCATGCTAGGCTAGAATGGCAAATTTTGTCAACTCTCGCAATTGTTCGATGTTCCATCCAGGTAACCAAAAGTTTGTGTTTTCATGTCCACTACTACTTCCTTCACTAAGCCACTTCGCGTTTTGACCGTTGCACAAATCCGTGCGGTGGATGCCATTGCGGTTCGCGACTTTGGAATGAACAGTCTCGTTTTGATGGAGAACGCTGGTCGAGGATGCGCAGATTGGATCGACGCGAGACTAGATCGATCAAGCTCTGTCGTAGTTATGTGTGGGCCTGGCAATAACGGTGGGGACGGTCTCGTCATCGCGAGGCATCTGCATGCGATGGGACATCGCCTCAGTCTTTGGATGGTCGCTGAACACGGTAAATTATCGCAAGACGCCGAAGCGAATTTGAAAATAGTCGAACATACAAAAATACGCACCGGCTGGATTGGGGACTGGCTATCTCCGCCCGAATTGGAACAAGCATGGAATCAATTGCGATCCGACTGTGCAAATAGTCAAATGATCATCGATGCATTGTTGGGTACTGGCGCAACTGGCCGACCACGGCCCCTGATGGCAGACATACTTCGACTGGCTAACGCGTCCATTCTGCAACGGGTAGCGATTGATATTCCCACTGGGCTGGATGCTGAAACTGGACAACCGTCCGAACCCACGTTTCATGCAGACACAACTTTGACTTTTGTGGCCAAGAAGCCAGGCTTCTTAGAATCCTGTGCGACGGCATTTCTTGGAACGGTACACATCCTCCCAATCGGCGTTCCTCCAGAAGTCTTCGATCGAATCTAGGCGTAGGTCCGGCTGTCCTCAGCCGGACGCGTCGCGTCAAACCGATGTACTCCTGTCAGCCTGAGGACAGGCTGGAATAATTTTCTGTCAGCCTGAGGACAGGCTGACCTACGTGGGTCGGGTTTCATCGTGGATAATCCGTGCGGCTGTTGAAACTCGCACCAAAAGAACTCCGCAACGCATCACGCCTAGGCCAGCCAGCATGACGACTGCCGATTCGATGATGCGGGGGCTGTTGATGTCACTTAAAAACACTAAACCTATGCGTAGCATGTAAAGGGCAACAAGAACCAGAAGCCAGCCCGCGATTTCCCGCACCCAAAAAAATATCATTTCAAACCCTTCATGTCGATTCTATCTGTCTGGCTATTCTTCCGAATTTTTGGTCGCCACGACATACCTAGTGTCGGCTGTGGCGCCGCTGCCTGCTTTTTATGGTGCTGCTTCAATCGTTGCCGTTCGAATCCAAACAAGTCACGGTAGTTTGCAATCAATTGCACCGAGCGCAAATAGAGCCTTGCTTGCGCAGGCTCAAGCTGACGCCAAGAGTTCTCGCGAGCCAAAACCAACAAAGCAACCATGAAAACGAGCAAGAAAACACCAGGCCAGACGGCTTGACCATTCTGTAATGACCATTGCAGCCAGCTATCTGATTGTCGACCTATAGGTAGACTTGTCAACAAGAACACGGCCAACATGACCACGAAAGTCATGTGCAATACGTGAATCGTTAGGCTCACCATTGCATAAGGGAGACGCGGTTTTGAGTCCCTAGCTAGTAACCAGAAGACGCCTTGTTGCGACGAAATAGTCGAACTCTCTTTGTCGATTGGAGACCTGAAGAGTCTCAAAAAAAAATCGGAAACGAATCCGTGTGTTTGAGGCATGTTCATCGC
>JAYVBW010000180.1:0-5120 GCA_043750255.1 Pirellula sp. | reverse complement strand
TCTGGCGAATATTTGATTGCGTTCGCAATCAAATTCTGAAAGATCCGCTTCAACAAGCTTGCATCTCCGTAAATTGCAAGCTCATACGGTATCCTATTGATCAATTGGGTGCGCACGGAGTCCGCGAGCGGACGCAGATCGCGAATGAGCGATTCGACTAGTGGCCATACGTCCATTATTCGGCATTGCAACTTAATGCCGATTTCAGTTTGAAGATGAGTGTTTTCCTCAATAATCCTTTGGACCAAACTGTCAAGGTGATCGATGTTTCGTTGCAACGTTTTAAACATCATTACCGAATTGTCACTTGCACTTGGTTGTGGCAATATCATCTCCAAAACTTTTGCACTGAGTGAAATCGCGTTTATTGGTGTTCGCAAATCGTGTATAACGAATGCAAGGTACTCTTCACGGCGTTGTTGTATATCCAACGCTTGGCAATCCGCAAAGGATTGAACGGCCGATCCAATCGCTCCGTCAAAAACTCGATTCAGAATGTGGAAAGCTCTGCCCTGTAGGTTTATTGAATTGCGATCGGCAAGATCGTGGATGCATCCTCGCAGAATGTTGTATTCAGCTACAACTTCCTCAATATCGTAACCCACTTGGATACGCTGCTGACCGTGAACAATTGGACTACCCTCTCCAAGGGCTTCAGGTATCGAAACCTCGCTGAGTTCGCGAAACGCTTTGCACAATTCTTCCAGGAAGTTTGGTACGTGATCATTGAGCGTGGGAATATCAAGTTGCATAGCAGACGGCAGTCGTCTAACTTGCTCCCGCCACTGCTTTAAAAGGGCCTCGCGATCGCGATCGATGATTGCGGCTAACTCCTCAAAATGGGGAGGATTCAATGATATTTTTCCAGTCATGGGGTCATTCACTTCGAAGATTTTAACCTGCATTCAATTCGTTGCACAGCGAATCGAATGGATGCCGCAGAATTAATTCCTATCCTAACCGAAAATCACCCCTTGTGCTTGATCCTCGAAATGACCCTCTAGACTATTTGTCCAACGTGAATTCCTTCCGCAAATTCTTCGATTGCTTTTTCACAAAACATTTCGAGGTCATCTGGACCACGGCTGGTGACGAAACCTTCCTCACAAACGCACGCTTCGTCTATCCAATCTGCTCTAGCAGCCATCAGTTCGCTTCTAAGGCTCAGCACCGAAGTCATGCGTCGACTATCCACGACATCCGCTTCGATAAGTGTGCCCGGACCAAAACCGATTGCCGCAACCGGCTTGGCCGCTTTAAAAAACTCGCGAACGAAATGCGCGCACGACTTATTGATTCGTAACCTGTTGACACTCGTTACACCTCCAGGGAGTAGCAAACCCTCATAATCGTCGGCTGATGCTTCATCGATCGATTTGTCAACCAAAAAAAGGTCTCCTGGACCGTCGAAATGCATTCCTCGGATTTTCCCCGGTCGGAGCGATATCAGAAATACCGCTGCACCCGCAGCTTTAATTGCGTTCCATGGTTGAGTTAACTCAATTTGCTCGAAACCATCCGCTGCTAAAAAGGCAATTTTACGACCAACTAATCTTTTCTTGTCCATGTTTATAACTCTAATGTGAAGGGGGATTTCTAATCCATCTCGATTCCACTATGTACCAATCCTACCAAACAGAGTTGGAGTCGGCATCATGCGTTCACTCCAGACTCCATCGCTCTCGGAGCTCGGTGGTCACGGTTTAGATTGCAAACGCTATACCCGGTATTGCAAACCCTATACCGTTCATACTTTCATGCGCCGAAAAGCTAGCTGTCTGGCGGATTGGGCATCGAGTGAATGCCGAATCACAATGCTGATATAAAAATGTCCATCGTGGTTCGTAAACACTCAACGTCTGATCGTTAGTCGTTCTAGGCACACGCCCAACCACTATTGGACATGTGTTCGATTTTTATTCCAACCTAGCAAGTGGCTTTCGGCACGCGCTTTGCTTTTGGCAACCAATTAGTCTTTACGAAATAGCCCCCACAAGGAAACTTAAAATGAGATACTTTTCGACTGCGATTTTGATCGCCGCGTCATGCGTTGGTTGCGATCAACCCTATCGTGCGACGACTGATAATTCAGTTAAACAGCCTGCTACCAAAACCATGGTAGATCGAGACAACACGGCTGTTAACAAACGCGATCGCGACACTGCCGCGAAAACACCCTTAGATCAAAATGAAAACAAATTAGACATTGGCATTACAGCCGATATTCGAAAACGCGTTGTGGATACGAAGATGTCAATCAACGCCCACAACGTCAAGATCATTACGCAGGACGGGAAAGTTACTCTTCGTGGTCCTGTGAAAACTGCTGACGAAAAGAAGCAGATAGAAGAAATTGCTCGCTCAGTTGCGGGTGAGAAAAACGTTGATAGTCAATTGGAAGTAGAACAAACCCCCTAATTTTGGTTTATACCAAAGGAGTTGAATTATGGCTAACGCCGTATTTTGTACAGTGAAAACATCAAGTCAAGCCCAAGCAATTGTTGATCGTTTGAAGGCAGCAGGCTTCACAGCAAGTGATATTTCGGTCCTCATGCCCGATAAAGACGGAACGAAGGATTTCGCTGTCGACAATCAGACAAAGGCTCCCGAGGGAGCCGCCACGGGTGCAACTTCCGGTGCGTTACTGGGAGGTGGATTGGGATGGTTAGCGGGTATTGGCGCACTTGCCATTCCCGGGGTTGGGCCGCTTATCGCCGCCGGCCCGATCATGGCAGCACTCACCGGTGCGGCTGTCGGGGGAACTGTTGGCGGAGTCACGGGTGCTCTCATTGGGATGGGAATTCCTGAATTCGAGGCGAAACGCTATGAAGGCAAGCTTAAGGGTGGACACTGTCTTATCTCGGTGCATTCCGAAGACACAAACGAGACTGAAAAAGCAAAGAAAATCTTTGAAGCAGCTTCGGCTGAAGATATTTCGACGTCGAGAGAAGCTTCTGTTAGCGGGCGTTCTGTGTCGAGATAGTCACAAATTAGTTAAAAAGGCGATCGGTGAGCTGACTTATACTACAGTAGATTGGGACCATTGTCCCGATCGAAACGCTTCGGATGGGACGATGGTCGCGTCGGAAGGCAGCTTGTCGGTCGCCTAATGGAATAGTGGCAATTGTTTAAACGCGTTTACAAGGAATGAAAAAATGACGACAACAGAGGAAATACAAGGGAGCTGGAATCAATTGGCTGGCGCTGTATTGAGTAAATACTCTCAGGTAACTGGAAACGATTTGGCAAACATTCAAGGGAATGTTCAACAACTAGCAGGCTTGATACAAAGGAAAACAGGCAAAGCTCGTGAAGAAATAGAAGAGTTTCTTAAGTCCGCCTCGTCGACAACCGCGAGTACCGTTGAGAAAATCTCCGAAGCAGCAAACGACCTTGCAAGCAGAGCCTCGGATACCATTCGCGAAGGTTATGACTATGCACGAGATGCTTCGCGCGATGGTCTAAAAGCTGCCACTGAAACGGTTCAGCAGCGTCCAGCCGAATCGCTCTTATTGGCAATGGGCATTGGAGTTGTCGCAGGACTAATTATTGGCGCTTCACTATTCGGACGACGTTACTAAATCGACGTCCCAAGCAATAATGGCTCGTTGTCTCCATCGAGAAGTCGGCTGAGTCCAAAGGGCATAGCGTTTGCAAAAGCTAGGCAACAAGTCGTTCCTCCTTTTAGAGGATCGACTAAGCCTAGCCTTTTTTGTTTACCGTTCGTCAAGGCCTTAGAACGTTTCGTCGTTCGAGGCCTCGAAGTGGTCAGTTCTTCATTCGCGGATTCAAGCTCTTCCTTGGAAGTCTCCAACTCCTCTTTGATGCTCTGCAACTCCTCGTTGGCTGCTAGTTACCACATTGGTTGGCAGGGGAACTCTCTAGTTGGGTGGCAGTGGTTGGGCTTCTGGTTCGCTTAGTCATCGAAGAAGGGGTGAGTTGTTGGGGAAGTTGGGCTAGAGACGTTATATTCGATCGCTGAGGTTTGTGTAAATTTGGAACAAAACGGTGGTAGGGATACACATGTTTATAAAACTAAATTGCTTGCGGTTTACATTGGTTCTAGTGGTTCTCTGCAGCGACGTGCGCAGTGCGCAATTGCAGGTCGGCGTTGGACGCCGTGTGATCACTCCTAATCCGCTCTTGCCCGTATCCGGCGGAATGGGTCCTACGGCACCTGCGACTGAAAAACGCGGCGAACTCGAAGCGCGCGCGATCGTATTCCGTAGCGGCCAAACAACCGTCGCTTTCGTTTCTTTGGATCTGCTTGGATTCCCTTCTGTTCTCTGCGACCGAGTCCGAGTTCAAACGCCGCAGATTCCAGCCACAAACATCTTGATCGGTTCGTCACACACTCATAGTGCTCCCGATTGTTACGCATTTCCGGATGGAAAAGGTGGCCATACTGGCGACCTAATGTACATGGACTTTGTCTGCAAAAACGCTGCAGAAGCGATCAACGAAGCCGTCGAAAACCTCCGGTCAGCACAATTAAAAATTGCTACGGACGAGGCGAAAGGCCAGATTGCCTACAACTACTATGCCCCTGATCTTTACGATCGGCGAATGAGTGTGATCCAGGCGCTCGCAACGGACGGCACAATGATTGCAACTTTGGTGAATTACGCAATTCATCCCGAGGTTCTTGGATCGAGGCTCGGCATTGTCAGTCCGGATTTGATCGGGCCGCTTCGCGATCGATTGGAAGTGGAAGCAGGTGGCATGGCGATGTTCATGAACGGCGCTCAAGGCGGCATGGTCACGGCCGACAATCGCAATCTCGAAAAACCTAAGGATGCCCTGCGAGGATACTGGCACGACAACCGTACTTGGGAGGAGTGTCAACGCATTGGAAACACGATGGCCGATGAGGCCATTCGAATCGTTCACGACGCGCCAATCCAAAGTGCCCCCAACTTGCTTTGTGCATCCGTCGATGTGACCTTTCCGGTAGACAACGAGGTTCTTTGGATGGTTATTCAGGGGTCGCCATTAAAATATCCACACAATCCCAATCACAGCATCACGACACGAATTAACGTCGTCAACTTAGGCAACGCGCAGATTCTAACAATTCCTGGTGAGGCGTTGCCAAATATCGGTTTCTATTTGAAGCGGAA
>JAYVBW010000179.1:0-2905 GCA_043750255.1 Pirellula sp. | reverse complement strand
ATTTGATTTTATCGCTTGGGTAGTCCAATAGCGAACCGAATGAGGCTATTTCTTTATTTTTTGGGCGGCCTCTACGATTGGAATGAAAGATTCCGCCTTTAGCGAGGCCCCACCGACCAACGCACCGTCGATGTTCGGTTGGCTCAAAAGTTCGTTTGCGTTGTCCGCCTTGACGCTCCCGCCATACTGAATGACCACGGAATTCGCAACGGAGTTATTAAATATGGACTCGAGTAATTGGCGAATATCCGCATGAACTTCTTCGGCCTGTGCCGGTGTCGCCGTTTTGCCAGTTCCAATGGCCCAAACGGGCTCGTAAGCTAGCACTGTTTTTGTCATTTGTTCGGCAGTCAGGCCAGCAAGGGAATGGGTACATTGACCACGAACCACGGACTGCGTCGAACCTGCTTCACGTTGTGCAAGCGTTTCTCCTACACAGACGATGGGGATCAGGCCGGATTTCAAAACCGCCTTTAGCTTGGTATTCACATCCAAGTCCGTTTCCCCGAAAATCGCACGCCTCTCGCTATGGCCAAGAATAACGTAACTGCACCCTAAATCTCTGAGCATGCTACAGCTAACCTCGCCCGTAAAAGCGCCTTCAGCAGCATGGTAGACGTTTTGTGCACCCATTTGAATTTGGCTTCCACGCAGGGCCGCCCCGACGTCATGTAAATAAACATTCGGTGGACAAACGGCTACGTCCACGTTACTCGAACCGTGAAATTGATTTATCAATTGTTGGACCAATACGACCGAAGAGTCTCGCAAAAGATTCATTTTCCAATTGCCAGCAATAAAGAATTTTCTCACGAGTTTCTGCTTTCTGGGGAACGTGTTTGTGGTGAACGAGAACAAAAGGATGTTCGAATTGATGGAATTGTCAACGGGCAGCCTGGTTTGACCTGGATTTATGACCAGTCCGTTTGCTACTGTTCGGCGGAATCTGCCAAACCCCGCAAAAGAGAGCCTAAAACCATGCGAAAAATTGCTGTTCTCAATCAGAAAGGTGGTGTCGGCAAGACAACCACCGCAGTAAACCTAGCTGCTGGGCTTGCACAATGCGGTCAGAAGGTCTGTGTCCTAGACCTGGATCCTCAAGCTCACGCTTCATTGCATCTCGGGTTGACGCTCGACGACAATGAAATCAGCATCTACGATCTGCTATGCGGTGATGCTTTGTTAGAGGATGTCCGACGTTGGGTTCTGCCCAACTTGGCCATCGTGCCAGCAAGTCTCGATTTGGCGGCTGCCGAAATGGAGCTAGCCGGTGAAGTTGGACGCGAAGTCATCTTGAAAGACAAAATCGAGATGGACCAATCCGACTTCGATTTCATGATTCTGGACTGCCCACCCTCGTTGGGTGTTCTCACCCTCAACGCATTAACTGCGGTCGACGAAGTCTTTTTGCCTCTTCAACCGCACTTCCTGGCATTGCACGGATTGAGCAAGCTACTCAGGACTATCGAACTCGTGGCCAAGCGACTGAATCCAAGCCTGAAGCTGGAGGGAATCGTGCTTTGCATGTACGAATCCGGTACACGATTGGCCGCCGAGGTGAGTCGCGATGTCGAGGAGTTTTTGCAAGTTAGTGCAGCCCAAAGCCCAGTGTGGGCACAAGCTAAATTCTTTCAAACCAAAATACGTCGCAATATTCGATTGGCTGAAGCACCAAGTTTTGGCCAGTCTATCTTTGCCTATGCTCCCAATAGCCACGGTTCCGAAGACTATATGTCTTTAGCCTACGAAGTTCTTGCGGTCGACGCAAAAGCCGTTTCCAACGTCGAAGTTCATTCTGTTGCATCGTAAACTCCGGGTAGACAATTCTATGACGTCGCACGAGCAAAACCAAATCCATACACGAATCCATTTCACTAGGCGGTCACTTAACAGAAGATCTCTATATGCAACTGCGATTGCAACTCTGATTGGGGCTTCGGTGATACTATCGGGGTGTCAGCAGTTAGGCTTGCGCGCACGCGATGAAGAGCTAAATCGAATGACGGCGGAACAAGATGATTGGGCATTGCCTCAATCGCCACAAAGCAGAGTGCCGCGTCCGAGCGTAAGCGATTTCAAGACGCAGATTCGTCGAGAGAAACTTAATGGTTCGGTCGGGGACAATCGCTTCAGCACTGGAGAACGCAGTTCCACACCGTTACAGAGTGCAGTTGTCGGATATGGTCCCTCCGGCGAGGGTCCAGAGGCGAACGATCCATCGACAATTCTTAGTTCACCCAATCAGGACATCGATATAGAAGGCGCCCTGGCAACGGTTCCTGCAGCTTATCGAGAAATTCTGAGGAAGCAATTGGATGCTGTTCAACGAAATCGGGACGCGATTGCAGGAATCGGACAAACTAAAGCCAAGACGCGGGCAAGTGAGACGCGTTCACTTAAAGATGCCAATAGGCAGATCAGCGACAATGCACTTAAGTCCGCAGAGCACGCTTCCGATCGAAGTATCGGTGCGGACTCTTTGCAGATCGCATCCAATGGGAGTCCACTGGGCAAGGTTTCGGTTCGGATGACGGATGCAAAAGCCGAGGATCGCGATAACGTGACAGCGGCGCTAGCAATCCAAACCGTTGCAGATGGAGCGTCAGTAACTCCTGCTTTAGCTATTGCCTCTCCTACGTCAGCACTGTTGGATCCATCGGCTACAAGAATCGTACAGGCTTCAACTGTTTCGCCGCTTGCTACGAGCTTACCACTCCCATTGAGTCCCCCGCTTGCGTTAATACCTACGCCATTGGGCAATGCGGTTCTACCAACAAGTCCATCTTCTTGGCGACAATCGCTATCCCAAGCCATCGAGCAATTAGAAAAACAAGTTAAAGAAACGCCAGCCAGCGATGACAATCTACGAATCAGTCAAGAAGTGACGCTAAGGATGCTCTACGTT
>JAYVBW010000178.1:0-1983 GCA_043750255.1 Pirellula sp. | reverse complement strand
GTCCCGCCCAGTCGCTGGCATCGATCACGTAAATTCAGAATGGACTCGAGTCCATGACTGTCAATCAAAGGTGTACTACGGAGATCCAACACGATCCGAGGTTGACCATGACCAAAACAGGCTTCAACGATGCGTTGAAATTCATCGTGGTGGTCTTGAATGATCGGCAAGGCTGCCGAAATGATGTCGACCGCACCAGTACGTTTGCATTCGAACATAATATTCTCTCAATTATCGCACTGGAATTTCAAGGGTGAAACACGATCCCTGATTCAGCTCACTCGAAATCGCAAGTGTTCCTCCATGAAGCCGGGCGACTTCCTGTACGAAGGCCAAGCCGAGTCCGCTGCCAGTCTTGTCCTGTATTCTCGGGTCGTTACTTCGATAGAACTTCGTACCAAGTTTTGTAATCTCATCCGGTGCGATACCAAAGCCACTGTCCTCAACGTGAAAGAAGACGCACTGTTCGTCGGATTCGACACGTACATGCACTCGTCCGTTTTCCGGCGTGTACTTGATTGCATTACCGATGAGGTTTGCAAGGGCTGCGGCTAGTTTCTCTTTGTCGGCACAGATTCGAGGCAATTTGGGCGAAATAGAATGTTCGAATTTTTGACACTTTTCGAGGGCCAGTGGATTCTGGAGCTCGAAAACTTCAGTCAGAATTCTTTCCAATTGAACTTCGTGCTTTTGGATTGTAATGGCGCCCGCCTCCATCTGACTGATGTTCAGCAACTCATCGATAAAGCGAGATAACCGATTGGCTTCTGCGTTAATAATATTGTAAAAACTGTGCTGCTGTTCGATCGGTATGTCGGCGGCAGTGGCCAGTGTCTCGGAATAGGCACGAATGTTTGCAAGTGGCGTTCTCAGTTCGTGCGTCGCTGTGAATACGAAATCTTCACGTGCTCGTTCGGCTAGTTTGAGCTGAGTAACATCGCGCAGGGTCCAGATCGAGCCTTGTACGGACGAATCTAAATCCTGGGTTGCTCTAGCAGTTAAACGCAACACACCATCGGCAGGGTTGGACGTCTTGCACAGTTCAAGCGTTTGTGTGGCATTGGACAGCTCCACTTGGTTCAGTTTTTCTTGTGACGGTCCGTCGAGTAGATGGCCAATAAGTTGAACAAGTGGTTTCCCGAGAAGTCGGCTCGTGTCGTCGTTTCCAATGATCGTTGCGAACGCAACATTCACTTGCAGCAATAGGCCATTCTCATCGCAGGCGGCCACGCCATCGGGCAGGCAATGGAACATGGATTCCCAACGGTGCGATTGTTGGGTATGAATCGCTTCGGATAGTCGCCGCTCGACTCCATTCCAGGCCTGTTGTTGTTGAACACAGGTTAAAAGCTGGTTCCAACCGGAGGCCAAAACACTTTTGGACGGAATGAGTCTCAATTCGCTCATTTTTTCCGGTGCGTTTGCGATACTACACAATTGACCTTCAATTTCGTCGTGACCGTGAGAGATACGACGTAGGCTGATCGATCCAATCAACAACAAGAGCAGAGGAGCTGAGATAGATACGGTGAGAAAATCGAGGAACTGATTGTGCCAACTGAGATAAATGGCAGTTGCGAGGAAGAGGAATAGTCCTGCTAGTCCGAACATCAAATACTGTTCGTTAATTCTCCGTGTGAGTGCTCGAGCTGCATTGGGTGCGCGCATGTTTATCTCTCAGTGGGATTAGACAGTTTTGGAAAAGGAAGACAATTGCACTCCATGCGCAGGAGCAATCAGTTTCAAAACCAAGTCGGTAAGCTCGCTCATGCTAAACGGTTTTGCCAGTATGTTCGCAATCGAGTATTTCGATTTTAGACGATCGTGGTCGATCTCAAGACTCTTGGCCGAACACAGTAGGATCGCCATGCTGTGCAAGTCCAATTCTTCCCTCGCGATCCGGCATAACTCAGCACCATTAATGTGCGGCATCTCATAATCTGTCAACAAAATATCAAAAACGTTGGTCGATAAGTGCTCTTT
>JAYVBW010000177.1:0-4281 GCA_043750255.1 Pirellula sp. | reverse complement strand
CCGAATGAAATGCATGGTTTCGTGTCGATCAGTGGAACACATAAGTAGCCGTCGGTCTTTCCTCAGCGGAATGACTGCGGGCTCGTTGGGTGTTGCCTCCAGCTTGAGCCCTGGACTCGGTGGCTTGCTTATTGCGAATCCTGCGATCGCGGCGCAACTAAAAAACGGTAGCAAGCGGATTCTCAATGTGTTCTTACATGGCGGAGTGAGCCAGTTAGAATCCTGGGATCCTAAACCTAATACGGATACCGGGGGTCCCTTTCGAGCGATTGCAACCTCGGTTCCGGGGATTCATATCAGTGAATTGCTGCCGCACACTGCCAAACAAATGCATCGGTTGTCGCTGATCCGAAGCTTAAACACGAAGAACGGCGATCACGGTCGCGGCCAGATTGAGATGACCACAGGGCGGAAACGAATTCCGGGGACCGATTATCCGCACTTAGGGGCCGTTGTCGCCAAGTCGCTCACGCCCGAGAATTTTCCGCTGCCAGGTCACATTCTGATCCGCGGTGCAGGGACAGGTAACAGCTCCGCGGCCTACCTTGGCCCAAAGTATAGCAGTGTGGTTATGAACGAAGGGAAACCACCCGAGTACACGACTCGCCCGGAGTCACTATCGGTCGAAGACGATCAGCGCAGGAACGCATTCCGATCCAAAGTAAACGATCGATTTGCCGGACGACGTAGAACTGCCGATACCGATTCGTATACCTACTCTTACGATCAAGCCCGCGATCTTTTGGCGGCGCGTGAAGTTTTTGACGTGACGCGAGAACCAAAGTCTGACCAGGAGAGATATGGCGTTAGCGAGTTCGGGCAACATTGCTTGTTGGCACGGCGACTGCTTGAAAAAGGAGTACCATTCGTACAAGTGAACCACTCGAACTACGACACCCACCACGAGAATTTCGACTTTCATATCGAACAGCTCGGCGAGTTCGATTTACCCTTTGCCACCTTAGTAGCCGATCTGGCAGAGCGAGGCATGCTGGAAGACACGCTCATTTGCGTTATGTCCGAGTTCGGACGAACGCCCAAGATCAATTCCAGATATGGTCGCGATCACTGGGGGACGGCCTGGAGTGTACTCTTGGGCGGGGCTGGCATTCAGCCAGGTGCCGTCATTGGGAAAACCAACGACAATGGAACAGAGGTCGTCGATCGTGAAGTCGACCACGGACACCTGTTTCACACAATCCTTCAAGCGGTTGGAGTCGATTCAACAGGGGAGTTTGATGTCGGCGGTCGGAAATATCCGATTGCGGACCCCGCCAAGAGCTCCATCAAGGAATTGATTGCATGACTATTGCCGCTGCCAACGCAACCGAACCAGAAAAAATAAATCTAGACAGTGAATTCAAACATACTCGACCACTCACGAGCTGCATTTGGGATCCACAAGACCGATATGTATTCTTCGGCGCGGAAGACAATCTTGTACACCGTTATGATCCCAATCTGAAGACCACTATTTCGTTCACTGCACACGATAGTTGGGTGCGTGCCATGGCGGTCTCCGTCAAGGGCGATTGGCTCGTGACTGGCGGGTATGACGGTCGACTCGCATGGTGGCCCGCCGCAGCCGAAAAACCGGAAGCGATTCGAGTTGTTGATGCGCATCAAGGATGGATTCGGGCATTGTCGATCAGCCCTGATGGAGAGACGATTGCAACGTGCGGCAACGATCGACTGGTTAAACTCTGGAACGTCGACGATGGAAAACTCATTCGTGAATTGAAAGGGCACGAATCGCATGTTTACAACGTTGGTTTTACGCCCGATGGCAAGGTGCTGGTTTCTTGCGATCTTAAGGGCGTTCTCAAAGCTTGGGACTTGTTAAATGATTCAGCCATGCGAGATATTGCTAAGATCGAAGCACTTCACAAGTACGATACAACTTTTCGCGCCGACATAGGTGGAGCTCGATGTATCGGATTTCGACCGGATGGCGTGCAGTTGGCGATTGGTGGTATGACCAATGTGTCGAATGCCTTTGCAGGTGTAGGCGAGATCGCTGTAGCCCTGGTGGATTGGAAAGAGGGGACACTCGTCCAGTTATTGGAATCCAAAGAGAAAAACCGAGGTGCGGCCTGGGGAGTAGCCTATCATCCGGACGGCTTTTGGATCGGATTGGCAGGCGGCGGAGGTGGAGGTTGGCTCTACTATTGGAAGGGTGACGTGACTAACGAATTCTTTAAGTTGAAACTCAAAAGTGAGGGTCGAGGAATGAGCCTAGCGGCAGATAACCAGCGCATTGCCGTCGCGCATTCCGATTCGTACCTTCGCATCTATCGCATCCAATCGTAGATCAACCCATAACTACGGGCTGCCTGGCTAATCATTGCAGAGGGCATTGCATGGGATGCGATTTAAGTAGGAAAATTAGGGGTAGGAATATTGCCTACTTAGATATGGGATCTAGATCTTCCTACCATCAATTTTCCTACCTATCTCACGATGCTGGAGAAAGTGAGTTGATGATGTGCGATATTAATCCAGTGGAAAGACTGGAGGGGACTGCATTGAAGCAATCGCAATAGCTGGGACGGATAACCAATCGGTGAGTTACTGAAAGCTGTGAGACCAAACGCGGAATATTCATCGGCCAAATTGAATCGCTGATTTCCAATGGAGTGCCCGACTCGAGTCATGGGAAGCATCACGGTTACCAATTCCTCGCCTCCGAGGAGATGAATAAGTCCTTGACGATAGAGCGGTAACTCTAACCCGGTTCCCCAGTCGGCGATCAACGCTTGAGCGAACGCCATGAGCCGATCTGGTCCATGCCAAAGTGCTTTCTCAATAGTGAATCGACGACGATCTTGCCCAGATAGCGGTGCGTTGACAAACTCGGACTCTACGGACATCGGACGAAAGTTGATGAGCTTTCCTCGTTCGCGATCAAGTATTAGCAAATAGTTCAGCAATTGCGATGAATGTTGTTTCAAAAGTTTCGAAACTGTCTTTAGCTCGTAAACAGCTAAGCCATTAATGACCAAATCCAGGAAATAGTACTTCTGATATGCCTCGAAGGCCACTGTCACTTCGACTTCACGAGCTACCGCGAAACCTGCAGAAACAAGCCTTTCGGCAAAATCTGATTGATAAACGTATTCATCAGCTAGACAACCCAAGTCTTGGTGCGAAGCGAACGCATGAGCCATCACGGCGTAGTCAAGCGACCCAAATGCTTCGGTGCTCAGCGGTTCAAATTGGATAGCGCAAGTGATCGGCATTGGATGCGATTTAGGTAGGAAAATTAGGGGTAGGAATATTGCCTACTTAGATATGGGATTTAGATCTTCCTACCATCAATTTTCCTACCTATCTCGCGATGCTGGAGAAGAATCTTCCAATCTATCATTGGGAGCTCGAGAATTTTTTTGCTAACGCGTTGAGTTCGCCAGCAGTTACGACTCCATCATGAAAATAGATCGCGTAGCGTAAGCGCAGTTCGCTGTCCTTCTTAAACACATCGTTGACTGCTGGCTCTTTGCCGTTCGTGTAAGCCGATTCACCAAAGGGGCTTATGGAGAACAGCCCATAGTTCCGAACATGGTATCGGCTGGGTCGAAAGTTTCCTGGGTGATCAAAGATGGTCACTCCATATTCTTTGCCATCGACCGGTCCGGTATAGTCAACCCAAGCGGATCGTTGTCCCCAGCATTCTTTTGTTCCTTGTTTACCCTCGGCGTTAGTTACCTTTCCGTCCCCTTTGTCTTCACGCTGTGATTCCGCTAGACGAAAACCTAGGATCCCTTCTTTGGTATCTCGAAAATTCACATCACCCCCAACCATTTGGAAGTGGATGTCATAAGCAAGCATTCGATTGGCGAAGATCGCGATGGTTGTGGCTTCAATCATGACATCGCCACCCTTTTCGTTGAGCCAGTGATTCGTAACTCGCATGATCGCGGGATTCCCTTCGGCGGTGACAAGTTCTACTCTGCGGTTTTCGATTTTGCCCTTCTCGGCCCAGAATTGGATCTCATTGATCTCATCGACAGAAACCCAAATGCCCTTGTGATGCGGATGGTCGCCTTTGTAATTTTCGCCAACGATCGGTCGAGTGATCAGCGCGTTGTCTGCCGCCTTCACAGGGAAAAAATACGGTTTTGGTAGACTCTTTGCGAAGAGAAACGACGTAAATTCCTTTCCGTTCACAGTGACGGCAACTGCGTTTTCCGTGCGAATTAGTTTAACCAATTCCGCCGCTCGGCCCGTGTTGGCCAAGATAACTGTCGCGAAAATGCAAACGATCAAAGCTTTCAAGTTCAT
>JAYVBW010000176.1:0-3005 GCA_043750255.1 Pirellula sp. | reverse complement strand
GATCGCTTTGCGAATCTCTCCATTGGTGTGCCGTTTTGTTAACTTGATTTGATCGCCAAACATAGGCGTCAACGTCAGTAACTGAGTCGGGGAGAGGGGTGAGGTTAACGAGACAGTGATATTATTTCCAAAGAGGATTACTTCCTTATATTTTTGTAACGAGACGGTTAGCAATGGAGTAGAACTCGGAACCTGGACAAATTGAAAGTTTTTCCCGATCACTACCCCTTTGACGCTAATGTCGGTTGGGTTGCGAAGTCGAATTGCTCCGAAGGCACCGAATCGCAAATCGGGGTCAGGCTCTTGCAAAAGTTGTTCCAACGCTTCGCGGGCGGACGAGTCGTCGTTGACAACCAGTCCAACCAAACACAATTCTCGAGCGGCGGGAGTGGATTGCGCCAATTCCAGAAGGACTGGTACCGATTCTTTGCAGTCCAAATAGGCCAGTGAGTAAGCCGAGTAGAAACGAATTTCTTTGTCGCTAGAGGAAAGTCCGCCGATCAAGGTTTCCTTGGCCGCGTCGGTTCCTATCGCTTCCAGCTCTGCGGCAGCTCGGCGGCAGGTCGCCGGATCTGCGAGCAGCTTCCTACAGCCCAACAAGCGTTCTTGTTGTTCATCCAGTGTTTCACCAAATCCTGTGCACTTGATTACCGACATGAAGTGAGCTGAATCGTGCTTGTACTTAGGGACAGTTCGGATGCCGACGTACCAGTCGCTCGTGCCCTCTGCAACCATCTTCTGTTTGTTGGAGTCTTTAAAAAAGTAGCGCGAGTTGATAGCTTTTTCAATCGCCTTCGTAACGATGACATGTCGAAACTCGGTGTCAACACGCAGTCCGACTGGCTGGTCCTGTTTTAATCGAGCTCCGCCAATTATGACCCCTTGCAGAGGTGTCATTTCTGGTTGACGGGTGAAACTTGTGGGTAGAATGACGACTTCCCCGTTTGCGGTCGCTTTCGGTTCGCTAGTGCGCAGACGGCCTTGCAGCATTGCCAGTTCGCAAAGCCGTGACTCTAGTATGTATCCTTCTGTCAAATTGGTCGCTGTGCACTCAGTCGAATTCTCGACTTGGACATCGAGAATATCTCCCTTGGAGTTGCAGGGATTTGCAATGATGCGAAGCTTTACTAACGCGGTGGATTGGTCGTCTAGAAAAGCCTCAGGACTTTCGATTTCGCGGGTTCGCATTTCGTCTAAAATCCACTCGCGCTGCACGCCCGGACGCACAATTCCGCCGGTACCAGGCAAACTGGAAGCTATCGCAAAGGAGTCGTAATGCGATGGCGACATTCCAAGTGATGTCGTTACCTCTCCGATCAAGCGAGGACGGTCAGGATCGACCATGAGCTCTTGAATACGGTGCGTTTCCTTGACGAAATGGTTGTCTTTTTCGCGTTTTCCGGAGATCCAAGAGTTGCAGCCAGTCATGCAGGCAAGTCCAATCCATCCGATGAGAACGCTGGCACATAGGACTCGCTGATCTAGGCGATAGAATCGACTTTCTAAGTCCATCGAGGTTCGGCTTCCTAAGTTGTTTGTTCTTTCCGAAGACAAAATTGCTGTCGAATCGGCAACGCAACTTGAGGAAATAGCGAAAATCCAACGCCGCAGTCAATATCGCTCGGGCGAAAACGATCGAAATGTCTACAATTATCTCGAAACTCTACCCGATTTTTCCGAAACTCTGCATCATGTACTCCAAGCCAATCAGTTCGGTACTTATTCCACTTTTCTTCAGTTGGATTGCGAGTTCTATAGACGGATTCGCTGCCGATCCGATATGGAAAGCGGGCACGGCTAAAAGAGTTATTACGCCCACGACAGCTGTTTGGTTGGCCGGCTACGGGACCAAGCGAGCGCCGGATGGAAAGTTGCACGAGCTATGGATGAAAGCTCTGGCACTCGAAGACGATCGAGGACAGCGCGCTGTACTGGTTACCAGCGACTTTCAAGGAATCCCCAAGTCGATGAGCGATCGCGTATTCAAAATACTCAACCAACGATTTCTTCTCGAGCGTCATCAGGTCATACTGACTTTTTCGCACAACCATTGCGGACCCAGATTGGGAGATGACCTAATTGATTACTATCCTATTGATAGCAATCAAGAGAAACTGGTGGAGGTTTACACAGCGGAGATGGTGACGGCGATGGTTGCTATGGTCGGTGAGGCGTTTGGGAAACTAGCCTATGCTGCGTTGCATCAAGGTGTTGGACAAACTACGTTTGCGGTCAATCGTCGAAATAACCGCGAGGTCGATGTTCCACAGATGATGGCAGACGGAGTGCCACTGATTGGGCCAGTGGATCATTCGGTTCCAGTCTTAACGGTGCAACGCCAAGATGGCACTCTCGAAGCGATCTTGTTCGGTTACGCTTGTCATCCGACAACACTCAGTTTTACGACTTGGTGCGGCGATTATCCAGGGTTCTCGCAATTGCAGATCGAGGCAAATCACCCTGGCGCTTTAGCCATGTTTGTGAACACTTGCGGGGGTGATCAGAATCCACTGCCTCGCCGAAGCGTTGAATTGTGCGAACGTTATGGGAGCATGTTGGCAAATGCGGTCGAGCAGACGCTCGAACAACCCCTGCAATCCATCTCAAGCGGCCTGAAGTCGAGTTTTGAATATGTGGAACTACCTTACCTTGCAATCGTCGAACGCCACGAATTGCAATCGCTGCTTCAGGATGCCAACGCCGTACGGGCTCGTTGGGCCGCTCGCATGCTCCGTCAACTTGAGTCGGGCAAATCCTTTGCTCCATCCTATCCCTATCCCGTGCATGCCTGGCAACTTGGCAAGGAGATGTTACTCATCGGTATGGGTGCGGAAACGGTTGTTGACTATGCACTCAAATATAAAAAGGAATACGGTGCAGGTACATGGGTCTGCGGATACGCCGACGATATGATCTCCTACATTCCTTCGCGAAGAGTGTGGGAAGAAGGAGGATACGAGGGTGGATCCAATCTCTTTGAATACGGGCGACCGGCGTTTCGGTGG
>JAYVBW010000175.1:0-5321 GCA_043750255.1 Pirellula sp. | reverse complement strand
GCAGACGACTGGCCTCAATGGAGAGGCATTGCGCGAGACGGTAACTGGAACGAAACCGGTATCCGAGATGATTTGCCCGATGGTCAATTGCCTTTGGATTGGTCAGTTGAGATCGGGCCTGGTTATACTGGGCCCACGGTTTCTGACGGGCGCGTTTACGTGATGGACCGACTAACAGAGGACCGAAATGCAACCGAGCGTATACTCTGCTTTGATTCCGCCTCCGGCAAATCGCTTTGGACACATGCGTATCCGGCAGATTACCGTATCAGTTACACAGCCGGTCCGCGAGCTAGTGTTACGATACACGGCGGAAAAGCTTTTGCAGTCGGCGCGATGGGGCACTTTCATTGCCTCGACGTGAAATCTGGCAAAGTGATTTGGAAACGTGATCTGCAAACGGAATACGACATCAAGATGCCAATCTGGGGTATCGCGGCATCACCGTTAATCTATGGCGATCTTGTTATTCAACAAGTATCTGGTGCAAATGGAGCTTGCATGGTTGCGTTCAATACGAACGATGGAAAAGAAGCTTGGCGATCTCTTGCGGATCGAGCTGGATACTCCTCGCCGATCGTAATCAAGCAAGCTGGCCAGGATGTATTGGTTTGCTGGACAGGAGACAGTCTTTCAGGAATCGATCCGATGACCGGCAAGGTATTTTGGGGGCACCCGTTTCCTCCTAAGAATATGCCGATCGGAGTTGGGGATCCCATTCTCGACGGCGATAAGTTGTTTGTGTCGTCTTTTTACGATGGTTCACTGATGGTGCGGGTCCCGAAAGACAAATTGATTTCTGAAGTGATCTGGAAAGAGGTTGGGCTAGATGAGCAACATACGCAATCGTTGCACGCCATGATTGGAACATGTTTGATGCAAGCTGGATTTGTTTACGGAGCAGACAGCTATGGTGAATTTCGTTGCCTGGATGCCGAAACCGGGGAACGAATCTGGGAAGATTTGACCGCCGTCCCAAAGGCACGATGGGCTACTATCCACATGGTTCGACAAGCCGATCGGGTTTGGATGTTCAACGAGAGAGGCGAGCTATTGATTGCAAAGCTCTCAAAGGATGGCCTAAACATCATCGACCGTTGTCAGTTGATTGAACCCACGGAAGTGCAGCTTGGACAACGCGGTGGCGTTTGCTGGTCACACCCGGCTTATGCAGAAAAAAGTGTTTTCGTTCGAAACGACCGGAAATTGGTCCGGGCCTCGCTTGCAAAATAGCAAACAAAGTCCGGTTTGTTTGTCGAACAGTACTTATTGCAACAACAATCGACAAAATGACGAAGCAAGCGGTTGGCTCCGTGCCGTCCCTCACTTACGATAGCTACCCGTAGAACGCTAACTTTTATCTTCAAACCCTGTTTTTCTTACCCTTAATGTTGAATACTGAATCACGTATATTGGACGAGATAACCCAATTCGATAGTAACCTGGATGCCCCGAACTTGGGAGAAACAGCTTCGGAGTGGATTCCTGAACGTCTCTCTCCGCGCCTCGAGGAGCAGCGGCTTTGGGAAATTGTGAAAGAGCTGGATTTGGCTCCGTTTCAAAAGATCGCTTCTGTTTCAACCAATAGTAAACTACAAGTGGCTTGTATTTCTTCTGGCCGAGCGCAGGCAGCAGAATGGTTTGCGCGCTCAACACCAAACTCGCAAGTGACTTGCTGGTACCTCGACCAATTCCAAGCGTTTCGTGCTGCCGAACACATGGCTTTGCCCGATGAAAAATTGCAGCCAGCAAAGGAATTGCCGGCTAACCTTGAAATAGCTTGCACGGCAGACCTGCCTTTGAAAGAGTACCAACTCGCTTTCCTTCCATTGGTGTCGTCTGGCGAAGCGGAGCTTTCTCGCGATTTCCTTCAACAGATGTTTCATCAACTTTCGTTGGGAGGTCGTTTAGTCGTTTCGGTCGACAACCCGGAAGATCGATGGGTCCATGAGCAGATGAAGGGCTTTGAAAAGAGCGTCAAAGTCCGAAAGTTTGATGATGCGGTCGTGTATATGATCGACAAGAAGACGCCACTTAAAAAGCTTAAGGACTTTTCGTGCGAATTAGCTTTTCGCGACTGCGAAGATTTGATTCAACTGATAACCCGTCCTGGCGTGTTTTCACATCGACAGCTTGACAATGGAGCTCGCCAGCTTCTGGATGCCGTAGACGTCTATCCGGGAGCAAGACTTTTGGACATCGGTTGCGGCAGTGGATCAGTCACCCTCGGGATTGCCAAACGCGATAGTAACGCCAAAGTACATGCCGTGGACTCAAACGCCCGATCGCTCTCATGCTTGTCCCGTTCGCTCGAATTAAACGGGATCAAAAACGTTACGATGGAACTCAATCATACTGGCGTTTACGGTGAATCAGATCAATTCGACATGGCGCTAGCAAACCCTCCTTACTTCGGCGACTTTCGGATCGCTGAAAAGTTCATCGCCGCTGCACATCGTTCGATGAGGTCAGGCGGACGGTTAGTATTGGTGACCAAGCAACCTAATTGGTACCGAGAGAACTTAGAGCGATGGCTAATCGAATGCGATGTATTTGAATCGCGCAGGTATCACATCGTTTCAGGCGTGAAACCATAGAATTGCGAATGATGGAGGTCTGGCTGTCCCACGTAGGTCCGGCTGTCCCACGTAGGTCCGGCTGTCCTCAGCCGGACACTTCGATTTATACCATGCTACAGTGTCAGCCTGAGGACAGGCTGACCTACGTGCCGCAATCACTAAGCATCCAAGCTGATCGTAACTGTTTTTGACTCGGTATACGATTTTAGACCTTCTTCGCCAAGCTCTCGTCCTTGGCCGCTCATTTTGAAGCCACCGAATGGAGCTGCTGCATCGAAGACATCGTAGCAGTTCACCCAGACGGTTCCCGCACGAACACGCCTAGCAAAGTCATGGGCTTTGGTCACATCGCGAGTCCATACTGCGGCTGCCAAACCGTAGAACGTGTTATTGGCGCGTTTTACTAGATCGTCCCAGTCGTCGAACGTCAGAACCGACATGACGGGACCAAAGATTTCGTCCTGAGCAATCGCCATGGAATCGGTCACACCGTCAAAGACTGTCGGTTGAACGAAGTAGCCTTTGTCTCCAAAGCGTTCGCCGCCCGAAACACACTTGGCTCCATCGCTGTTTCCTTTGTCGATGTAGCCCATAATTTTATCAAACTGGGCTTTGTCGATTTGAGGACCTTGTTCGGTGTCCATGGAAAATGGATTGCCCAATCGTCGGTTCTTGGTCAGCTTGGTCAGCTTTTCCATGAACTCATCGTGCACACGTCTTTCCACAAAGACTCGGCTGCCTGCACAGCAGCATTGGCCTTGGTTAAGGAACAAGCCGACGTAAGCACCTTGTGCAGCTCGATCAAGGTCGGCGTCTGCGAGTACTACATTCGGACTTTTTCCGCCTAATTCAAACGTCAGCCTCTTCAGCGATTCGGCTGCATCTCGCATGATGATTTGAGCTGTTCGGTGTTCACCCGTAAACGCTATCTTGTCGACTCCAGGATGCTTCACTACTGCCGCACCCGCTGTTGGGCCATATCCCGGTACGACGTTGATGACTCCGTCTGGAATGCCTGCTTCCTTGGCCAATTGTGCCATGCGCAAGCAGGTAAGTGGCGTCTGCTCGGCAGGTTTCATGACAATCGTACACCCAGATGCCAAGGCTGGGCCCCATTTCCAAGCGGTCATCAACATCGGAAAGTTCCAAGGGATGATTTGGCCCGCAACACCCACAGGCTCGCGCCGCGTGTAAGTAAAGTAATTACCACGAATCGGAATCGTCGAGCCGTGAATCTTGTCTGCATATCCCGCGTAGTATCTCAAACAGTCGATCACCAGCGGCAAGTCCGCATAGCGAGCCTCCCGGATCGGCTTGCCATTATCCAAAGTCTCTAAGGCCGCCAATTCGTCGACATCTTCTTCGATGAGGTCAGCCAAGCGATACATGAGTCTGCCGCGATCGCGAGCATCCATCTTGCTCCATGGACCACTTTCAAACGCGTGTCGAGCGGCCTTGACCGCTGCGTCGACGTCTTCTTTGTCGCCCTCTGCAACCTCGCAAATAACTTCTTCGGTTGCGGGATTGATCGTTTCAAAGGTTTTTCCCGAAATCGCCGGGCGCCACTGGCCGTCGATAAAACACTCCGTATGTTTGACTTTGGGCTGTGATATAGGTGACGCAACTGTAGCCATGAGAGGACTCCAAACAAAGGACCAAGGTTATTCACAATTCGACAACACGCGAATCCAAGATTGAGCTTATCCATCCTTGCGGGCATTTTCCAGTAGGCATCGCACCGACAACTTACGATTAATTGGACACTTGTAGTGTTTCAATTGCAAAACAAATTTGGCACTATTCCATAACCCTGAATAGCTCTGCTTGAGACGAGTTGATTTCCCATGGAATTGGCAGAATTTGTGAATCACTTAACAATTTGTCAATGGTGGACCGGTATTTGGATTCGATTGCTCGGCCTGTTAAGTGTTCTCGATATTGAACACCCGACCAAACGATCAGCACGTGCGAAATACCATTTGAACGAAGCGACGCGCCCACCACTGTCGCAGGCAAGTCCAGCGCTTTATCCAACAGTCCCTTGTCGAAGGGCCCGTTGCTGACACAGTCTGCGGCAAAATCGAAATCGTCATTCTCCCCTATCAAAAGAATCTTCGACCGACGCGTTAGTCCATCCTCACGTCGCAATTGCAAATTGAGCTGATCCGAAACGCGTGGCGCTCTAGAGACTTCCGCTTCCCTCAAGTTGGAACCATCAAAAGAAGAACCATTACGATCAAGGAATTGCAAAGCGACGAGTATTCGATTGTCACTCGTTGGCAAAATGGGAATGACCACGACTGACCATATTATCGCAATCGAAACAAGAGTCATCATCCAATAACCGCGTGCCTGCATGGCCAACCAGTTTGCCCCAACCGCAGCGGGCCAAGCGAGTAAAATCATGGCTCCAACCCAATCGCGGTCGAACCGTGTCGAAAAACACCACCAAATGGAAACCCAATAAAAAAACCACATTATTGCAAGGCGATTCGTCGAGCAACTTGCTCGCAGAATTCCTATGATCGCAAATGGGACAAGCATTAAGCCGTGACCATTTGAATTCCAAAGCAATCGCGAGACACCGTCAAGCAAATTGCTCAGTCGATACGGAGACTCAGCTTTCTTCGAAACAATAGGGGTCGAATCCGAATTAGCTGCATCTGCAATCGATTCGACAAGCGTCTCGCTTGGTACGCGATGCGCGTGGAGCACTGTGTCACCCATATCGCTTGGATTTAG
>JAYVBW010000174.1:0-2036 GCA_043750255.1 Pirellula sp. | reverse complement strand
TAGGGTCGCTTCCGTGTTTGAGCGGACTGAGGATATTGGAATTAGGTGGAGGCAGTGGCAGAGCTGGCATTTCCGCTGGCATTCGAGGGGCAGACGTGCTGATCACGGACGCTGTGCCGACAGCATTGATGGTCTGCAAATTCAATGCAAGGCAAGTTTCAGAAAAGGTGCAAGTGAGGCTTTTGGATTGGAGAGATCGCCATACGCAATTGCAACCTTTTCCGATCATCATTGGTTCGGACATTGTGTACGATTTAAAATTGTTTCCCATTTTAGAGCCGTGCATGCGTCGTCACCTTGCCCCTGGTGGGGTTGTGTATCTGAGCGAACCTCAGCGGCATACCGGTGACCGTTTCGAGAAATGGATTGTTGCCGCAGGCTGGATGTGCACATCGACCTTGATTGACCTCGGCGATGCCCAACGGCAGATTAGGATTTTCAGTTGCCAGCTAACGTAGGTCCGGCTGTCCTCAGCCGGACAAAGGTTGGCAGCTCACGTAGGTCCGGCTGTCCTCAGCCGGACAAAGGTTGGCAGTGTTTTTGACCCAGTGCGGTTGTGTCAGCCTGAGGACAGGCTGACCTACGTGGACAGGCTGACCTACGTGAACAGGCTGACCTACGTGAGGGGGCAAATGGTTTCGGTTGTAATGGATCGACTTGCTGGGTAGGCTTTGCGCGACATGATTTGATGTTTTCTAGGTGGAACAATCCGTACCGCAGTCGGAAGACCATGCATAGTTTAGAAATCTTTCGTATTTCCAGGGCGGGAATTTTGGCTCGTAATGCCGTGCCACGTTGATCGTAACGAGTAGAGTATATGAATTTGAAGGACATTCTCAACTGGGTTTTGCATCTCGACGAGCGTTTGGTCGAGATGGTGGAAGTGATAGGACCTGGCTGGGTTTATGCTGTTTTGTTTGCAGTTATTTTTTGCGAAACCGGATTGGTCATCATGCCTTTTCTGCCCGGTGATTCGCTCTTATTTGCGGTTGGGGCGATGTGCGCCATTGACGGATTGTCGCTGAGTTTAGCGGTAATGACCCCTCTGCTGATTGTTGCCGCAGTAGGGGGTGATGCTCTCAACTATTGGATAGGCTCAAAGCTAGGACCGCAGGTTTTTCGCAGTGAATCGTCCCGTTGGTTGAACAAAACGCATTTAGTTCGCGCACAACATTTTTATGAAAAGTACGGATCCAAGACGATTATTATCGCTCGATTTGTTCCGATTATTCGGACCTTCGCACCGTTTGTGGCTGGGATAGGCCGAATGCACTTCGGTCGGTTTTGGCTTTTCAATGTGGTTGGAGGGGCTGCTTGGGTCACCTTATTTCTGGTATCCGGCTACTGGTTTGGAACCTGGGAGTGGGTCAAAGAAAACTTTTTCCTAGTAACTATTGGAATTATTGCCGTCAGTATTATCCCTATTGCAATGGAATGGCTAAAAGCTCGACGCGAAAAGTAGTCTATTTGGTTTGCGAGGATTACTTTACTGAACGCAAGCAATAATCTGATGAACGCGGCTTTTACTAGAACAAAACGCTTTTCATCATTTGACACGTTGGCCGTGGTCAATAGAATGAAAAGACGGTTTCGAAAATCTTAGTTCGAACAACCCATCTCCCTCCGCTTATTGGAACCCACCGATGTTCGGCCTTGGCACTACAGAACTTCTGATCTTCTTGGTTGTCGCGACGTTGCTTTTTGGCAGCGCACGAATTCCATCGTTGATGAGGAATCTCGGACGCAGCGCTACCGAATTTAAAAAGGGGATGCGCGACGAGGATGAGGATCCAAAAGACGAATCAGTCATCAAGAGTTAGTCTGATTCGAAGTAGCAATCCAACCCGTCTGAATAGTTCCCGTATTAAAGGTTTATCGCGATATGTTTAGTGGTATCGGCACCTTTGAAATGTTGCTATTTGGTGTTGTCGCACTTTTGTTATTCGGTGCAAAGCTTCCGGAAGTTGCACGCAATCTAGGTGGTACGTATCGCGGTCTGAAGCGAAGCGTTGATGATTTCAAGCGTGAGTTCCAAG
>JAYVBW010000173.1:0-3255 GCA_043750255.1 Pirellula sp. | reverse complement strand
ATGCGTTTGATAGCACAGCATTGCCAGTGCCAACCGCTGAGTTGATTGCTGGGCTAGACACACCTTCACCTGCTGTCCAATAACTTCTCTCCCGCATCTAAAGGTCTAAGGTTCATTATCCTAGAGACAAATCGTTGAAAAAACGATAAGCTCTGCGGAGCAACGCTCCTAGTTTGTGTCGTCTTTTGCAGTCTGCTCCATGTTGAATCGTGAAAAAACGTCAGCGTCGATGTGCTTTCCAGCTTCCGATGAACTACGGGGAACCGCAGAGCATCAACGTTTGGTCGAATCCAAGCAGCGGCACGCAAACTGGCAACGTTGGGGTAGTTATCTGTCGGAACGGCAGTGGGGAACTGTGCGTGAGGACTATTCGCAAAATCAAGAGGCTTGGTTTTTTCTCCCGCATGATCATGCTCGGTCTCGCGCCTACAGATGGGGTGAAGATGGCCTGCTAGGGATATGTGACCGGCAAGGTCGCCTGTGTTTTTCGTTCGCCTTTTGGAATAACCGCGACCCGATCCTTAAGGAAAGACTTTTCGGTTTGTCGGGCCCTGAAGGCAATCACGGAGAAGATGTCAAAGAGTGTTACTACTATTTAGACTCCACGCCCACGCATTCCTATATGAAAGGGCTCTACAAATACCCTCAAGCTCGGTTTCCCTACGAAGATTTGACCGATACCAATCGACGTCGATCGCGAACCGAAAACGAATACGAACTGCTCGACACGAATGCTTTTGACAACGATACCTATTTCGACTGTCAAATTGAGTACTCCAAAGCAGATGCCGATGACATTCTTATCAAACTGACCGTTAACAACCGTGGAATGACTCCTGCCGTACTGCACGTTTTGCCGCAGTTGTGGTATCACAATTCGTGGATCTGGGGCTGCGAACATGACGGATGCACCAGCAAGCCTCGCATGCGATTGCACAAGTCAGCCAGCGAACCAAACGGAGTTGTGCTCTGCGACCACGAGTCGCTTGGGCACTTTGAGTTTAGAGTGGACCTAGGGCCAAAAGGTGAAAAGCCAATTTGGCTTTTCACAGAGAATGAAACCAATCCCAATCGCCATCCGGGTGCCCCTACTTCAGGAACGTTTTTTAAGGATGCGTTTCACGCTTGTGTGGTGGATGGCGTAGCTAACGGAGCCGATACAAAAACATTTGGGACCAAATGTGCTGCTCACTACATAGCGATTGTTAATCCGGATGAGCCGCTGGTAATTCGTTGTCGTCTTTCTGGCATATCGCTTGAATCTATGATGGCTAAGGACACAGCCAAGCCAACGACGTCCCAGCCAATCATGAACCCAATCTTCAGCGATCGGCAATTCGGCGAAGGTTTTGAATCGGTGTTTGCCCAACGGATGTCGGAAGCAGACGCCTTCTACCAAGAATGCATCCCATCGCAACTTAGCGGAGAGGAAAGGGCCATTTCCCGACAAGCCTATGCAGGCCTGCTTTGGACCAAACAATTCTATTACTACGTGGTGGACTCGTGGCTCCACGGTGATCCAAATAGTCCGCCGCCACCGCTCGGACGCAACGTTGGACGCAACAGTGATTGGACACATCTTTTCAATCGAGACGTTATCTCCATGCCAGACAAATGGGAATACCCTTGGTATGCGGCATGGGACGTGGCCTTTCACATGATCCCCATGGCTCGAGTTGATATCGAGTTCGCAAAGAATCAGTTGATACTTTTCTTGCGCGAATGGTATATGCATCCCAACGGGCAGATCCCAGCCTATGAATGGGCTCTCAATGATGTGAATCCGCCTGTTCATGCATGGGCATGCTGGCACGTTTACAAACTGAGCGGTGATAAAGAGTTCTTAGCCAGGACGTTTCAAAAACTGCTTCTCAATTTCACTTGGTGGGTGAATCGAAAGGATACGCGAGGGCAACACGTTTTCAGCGGTGGATTCTTAGGACTCGATAATATTGGCGTGTTTGATCGGAGCAAACCGCTACCTAGCGGTGGGACGCTTGATCAAGCGGACGCAACTGCATGGATGGCATTCTTTTGCGGCAACATGTTACAGATGGCTTTGGAGTTAGCCGAAGAGGGCCATGCTTACTCGGATATGGCGAGCAAATTCTTTGAGCATTACGTCGCGATTGCGGAAGCGATGAATACATTGCACGGTACTGGCCTTTGGGAAAAGGAGGATGGATTTTATTACGACCACCTTCTTCGGGACGGCAAAAGCACCGCGATGAGAGTCCGCTCACTGGTCGGACTTATTCCGTTGTGTTCCAACGTCATGATTCATGAAACCACTCTGCAACGGTTGCCTAGCTTTCAGCGCAGAATGAATTGGTTCTTGAAAAACAGGCCACAAATGGCGAAGCATATGGCTTATATGGAACGATTCTGCCCTGCTGGATCAACCACCGAAATGCGGCTCCTGGCGATCCCGTCGACCGAGCGATTTCGCAAGCTGCTCGACTACATGTTAGACGAAAAGGAGTTTTTGTCGCCGTTTGGTATTCGTTCCATGTCAGCCATACACGATGACAAACCGTTCGTGTTCGAACACGCGGGCGGCAAGGAGTCGGTCGGTTACGTACCGGGCGAAAGCAACACTGGGATGTTTGGCGGTAACAGCAATTGGCGCGGCCCCATCTGGTTTCCGCTCAACTATCTAATCATCGAGTCGCTTCGACAGTATCACGAGTTTTACGGCGAGACGTTTCAAGTGGAATGTCCAACCGGTTCTGGCATCCTGATGAATTTACGTCAAGTTGCAGACGAAATCGAACGCCGACTGATCTTGCTCTTCAAGAAAAATGAGCAAGGGGCGAAGCCTTGTCACGGCACGGACGAGAAATATACAAACGATCCCTATTGGAAAGACTTGATGTTGTTTCACGAGTACTTCCACGCGGACACAGGGCGAGGACTTGGTGCCAATCACCAAACAGGCTGGACGTCGTTAGTCGCAACGATGCTCGAGCACCAAGCCGCTTGCAAAACCAATCCGGAAAAGTAGATGTTCAAAGTAAGGTAAAACTTTGCCCTGGTTGGAAATATTAAAGCATGATCTCGTGAATGGGGCCAGCCGTCATGGCGTTCGAGCCACTTTCGGGAACCCCGCCAGACTCGCAGCTTTCTTAATTTTACGAAATCAATTCCTGAATCACGCGTCCGTGAACATCGGTAAGCCGTCGATCGATTCCGTTGTTTCGATAAGTCAACCTAGCGTGATCTAGACCTAATTGATGCAAAATCGTTGCATGGATA
>JAYVBW010000172.1:0-1986 GCA_043750255.1 Pirellula sp. | reverse complement strand
CGCAGCCATGGGAATCTTGACTAGCTGCTGGCACTTGGGGCATTTGCCCGACTTTCCCGCCATGCTGTCGGGAACGTTTAGGCTTTGTCCACATTGGCAGGTGACTCGAATCGGCATGCTTACCACTTTCATTGGGAAAAACTCAAACCTTATTTGTACTAATATTCTGGACCGAGACCCCCGCAAGAACAACGTCATTCCACGATTTTTCTCACAGGAAAGGCAAACCAGGAATTTTTGGTGGAGGCATGTGGCACGAAAGTTGCTCTCTGGGCGGTCTTCATGCGTGCAATGCCGTTTTGGCGTTTTGCACCAATCGAACCACAAACTCAGTCACCTCTTTTTCTAGTATGGAGTTCCGTTCAATGGCTGCCGCAACCAAAGAAAAGACCAAGGTTAAGCTCGTTCCACTTGGCGATCGGATCGTTGTTCAACGAGAAGTATCGCAGGAGAAAACCAGCGGTGGGATTTTCTTGCCTGATTCGGCTAAGGATCGTCCGACCCGCGGCAAGATCATTAGTATTGGCGATGGACGAGTACTGGATAACGGTAGCCGATCAACTCTGCAGGTCAAAATCGGCGATCTCGTGTTGTTTACAAGCTATGCAGGCGAAAACATCGAAGTCGACGGCGAAGAATACTTGATGATGAGCGAAAATGAAGTTCTCGCGATCATCGGCTAAATTAAATCGAATTTCCCCCCCGATTTGAAACCAACTTACTCAACATAAATTTACGGAGTTTCTCAATGGCAAAGATTATTGCTTTCGATCAAGAAGCACGCGAAGCGATTCGTCGCGGTGTCAGCAAACTGGCGCGTGCAGTAAAAGTCACTCTTGGACCTCGCGGTCGCAACGTTATCCTCCAAAAGAGCTTTGGCAGTCCAACCGTCACCAAAGACGGTGTAACTGTTGCCAAGGAAATCGACTTGGAAGACGTCTATGAAAACATGGGTGCCCGAATGGTTCGCGAAGTCGCGTCCAAGACCAGCGACGTGGCTGGTGACGGAACAACGACCGCAACCGTTATGGCAGAAGCCATTTTCAACGAAGGCCTCAAAGCCGTTGTTGCTGGTGTCAACCCGATCCAAATGAAAAGCGGAATCGAAGCCGCTGTAAAAGACATCACCGAAAAGCTTCGCAAGATGTCCATCAAGATCAAAGATAAGTCCGAAATGGCCAACGTTGCCAGCATCGCTGCAAACAACGATCGAGCCATCGGAAATCTGCTGGCTGATGCCATGGAGCGCGTTGGAAAAGACGGTGTTGTTACCGTCGACGAAGGCAAGAGCCTCCACGATGAACTCGAGTTCGTTGAAGGAATGCAGTTCGATCGCGGATACCTGTCGCCTTATTTCGTAACCGATCCAGGCACCATGGAAGCGGTTCTCGAAGACCCATACATTTTGGTCTACGAAAAGAAGATCACTAACATCAAGGATCTAGTACCGGTTCTTGAGCAGGTTGTTCAACAAAGCAAGCCGCTTTTGATTGTCGCTGAGGATGTCGAAGGCGAAGCACTCGCAACTTTGGTGATCAATCGTTTGCGTGGAACTCTCCAAGTCACAGCCGTCAAGGCTCCAGGCTACGGCGATCGCCGCAAGGCCATGATGGAAGACATCGGAATCCTCACCAGCGCAACTCCTGTCTTCGAAGCCCTCGGCAAGAAGCTTGAAACGTTGACATTGGCTGACCTTGGTCGTGCCAAAAAAGTCATCATCGACAAGGACAACACCACGATCATCGAAGGTGGCGGAAAGGCCAGCGACATCAAGTCGCGGATCGACCAGATCCGTCGCGAAATCGAAAACACCACCAGCGACTACGATCGTGAAAAACTCGAAGAGCGATTGGCCAAGCTAGCCGGAGGCGTTGCTAAGGTCAACGTTGGTGCAGCAACCGAAAGCGAAATGAAAGAAAAGAAAGCTCGCGTCGAAGATGCTCTGCATGCAACTCGGGCTGCGATCGAAGAAGGAATTCTGCCAGG
>JAYVBW010000171.1:0-8436 GCA_043750255.1 Pirellula sp. | reverse complement strand
CCGCAATCGCTGAGAAACCAAGCCTCGTTGTGGCGCCGTTTGCGAAGTTGCCAACGGGTGAAATCGTACAGCAGTTTACTCTTCGCAACAGCCATGGAATGCAAGCCAAAATAATTGAATTTGGGGCCATCGTTACAGAGATCTCGGTTCCGGACAGGAAGGGAAAATTCACGAACGTCGTACTCGGATCAGACTCGCTTGACGCGTACTTGAAGGGTTTTCCCGCCGCTGCTGTTATCGGTCGATTTGCTAATCGCATCCGAGAGGGTCGCTTCACATTGGACGGCAAAACCATTCAGTTAACCAAGAACTCGGGCGAAAATCATATTCATGGCGGTCAAAAGCACTTTGGCAAATTGTTGTGGAAAGGTTCCAAATCCGAAAGCGTGAACGATGCTTCTGTCGAACTGAAATACACAAGTCGCGACGGGGAAGAAGGCTTCCCCGGAACACTTCAAGTGAGCGTAACATACTCGCTATCCGACAGCAATGAATTGAAGATTCAATACAGAGCCAGTACCGATCAAGCCACCATTGTTAACTTGACCAACCACGCGTATTTCAACCTGTCAGGTGCTCACACAGATATCCTCGATCACGAATTGCAAATCGAAGCCGATCATACCACACTCGTTGACAAGTCATTGATTCCAACCGGCCAGTTGGCTTCGGTTGAGGGAACAGCGCTCGACTTCCGTAGTCCGCATTGCATCGGCGAACGCATAGAACAACTATATGATGCTGCCAAAGGCTACGATCACAACTATGTATTAAGGGGAGAACACGGCACGCTACGGTTGGCGGCCAAGGTTTCGGAACCGAAAACAGGCCGGGTGATGGAGTGTTTAACGACCGAACCAGGGGTGCAACTGTATACCGCAAACGGTTTCAACAACAACCCGTTTCCCAGACATGGAGCATTTTGCCTTGAGACGCAGCATTATCCAGATTCTCCTAATCATCCTGAGTTTCCGACCGTCGTGGTGCGTCCTAATGTGCCTTGGAATTCAACAACCCTTTTTCGCTTTTCGGTAATACCCAACGAAGCAAAAAGTTACCCGCCGCAACTACGCGAGGGAAAGTTGCCGCAGTGACAATTCCAAATTCCGTGACACGCTGGTTCGGACGGATCAGTTCCTAATTTCTCTAGGTTGGTTAGTTGGAAAGCCCAACGTTGATTCCTTCGACTTTCCGTGATTGAATGTTGGGTCCAGCAGTGTCGAACACCGACATCAAAACGGCTTTATTCTCGCAACTAGCTTAGTTAACCAACCGCGGGAGTAGCCGTCGCGGACATGCCCCATGTCTTGCTTCTTGATATGCGACTGAATCAGGTTTCGACTTAGGACTACATTATCGGGTCCAATGTCTTGGCTGCGGCAGATCCCCGTCAGCGAGTATCGCCAGCTATTGTCATTCTCTTCAATGACTTTAGTCGCATCCAAGACGATGTGGCCATTCGGTTTAATATCGACGATCTCAGCAGCAATATTTCTCGTGAACGCTTCACTAGTTCTAATGGTCGAATCGCCGCGGTAGACTTCGCTTTGATTCGCTTGAACTCGCTGGTCTCCGTCAGATTGCGGCTCTGGTTTAATCGTGTCCAATCCCACAAACCTGATCCAGTCCTTGAGGACGGCATCGTAACTAGTCGACTTTCGCGAAGTTGCATTTCCCGTCGCGAGCGACGTGGATGTCTCCTCAATTCGAATCGAGACAATATCGTGAAGTTTCAATAAACGGGCTGAAACGGGTGGCACGTAGGTCCAAGACGTTTGCGGTCCAAGTGGCCCAGCATTATCCATGGGGATCGGAGAATTGCCTCCTTGAAACTGATTCGAATCAAACGGTTGCTGGCCATTGTTGAAGCTAGGTACTGACAACACAGCACTGTTTGTCTGCGTTGACCAAACTGGCGCGAACGCTGTTGGAGGCGGAAATGTTTCGCTCGAAGACTCTGCGTTGCGATTTTGGGCTACAAACGCCACCGGTCGTTGGAAAAGGCTACTGTTCTGCGCAAACAGTTCGCTTTCTAAACCAGTAACGAAACCAAATAGTAAAACGTAGGAATATAGGATTTTGACGACCATGATATTGTAGTTTCTAGCGTGGAGAAATCGAGCTAGTTGTGCTCGGCTTATTTCGAATTGCGGGCGTAGTGTTGGCAGTGCCATTGGCAATGACTTCGGCGGTTCTGTCACCTGTCACCCGAGCAAGAACGCGTTTTCGATGCGGTTGAACTTCAATTTGAATTAAATCATCGATGGCACCGGACTCAATGGCTCGTCCATTGGTCTCAACAGTAACGCCGCCAGAAACGATTCCGATTCCGACGAGGTCGCCGACATGAATGATCATCGCCGGACCAACTTCGTTCAATCGAATTACCTGTTGAGTACTCATCGCTCGTCGCAACTGTTGGCCGACAAGCGTTTCTGTTTGCGAAAAGCAGTCTTCGTGACTATAGGTAAGACCTCGCGGCATGGGAATCCAAACTAGATCTTCTTCCCGCAAAACATATCCTTTTGAGAGAGGCCTGTTAGCAGCGACTACCATTTCAGGCAGCTTAACGGTGGCCGAAATGGAAATCGATTGCTCTCCGACGGGCCCCATTATCAAGAAAACGAAATCTTGTTTACCCTCCCAGGGAGGTTGCCCTCCTGCGATTCCGAGGATTTGCCGTCTCTGCGCAAACATCTTTGCGTGCTCCGTTGGCATATGAACAGTAATGTTCCACCGGCCCGCCGAAGCTGTTTTGGTTTGAAGGTAGCTCTCGATGGCCGAGGCAGCAACGCGTTCCGCTTGCGTGATCGTCGCAGGAGTGGTGAACGCAGCGGTGAATTGGGATTTGTCTATTGGCTCGCGCATGCGCTCGGCGTCTTGCGTGTTTGGCGTCACTTTGCTGTTCAGAAACTCTTGGTGTCCCATCAACTGCGCTGTTAGAGGTGTCTTTGTGAAGTTGTTGTCGTCTGAGATTTTGAGACTGCGGTTCTCAATACGTGGTCCGTCAACTCGGCGCACACTACATTCCATTGCTCCTCCCCAGCGGAGCATATCAGCAGATAGTCCGCGCAACGCGAGCGTCTTTTCAATGTCTTGTCGCGTCCAAATCTGATCGTTGCCAATTCTCGGAGCGGGGGCCAGTGGTACATCTACCACTTGTTGCACCAAAGTATCAGAACCTTCGACACGGACTAGGTCCGACAATAGTAGTAGATTGGACGGACATTCCGCGCGTGTTTGCAGTAACAACTCGATCTTTACGGTTTGTTTGTCTTTGAAGTTTGAATTGCGTGACACGCTGGCAGCGATGATTGGTTGCTGGGCAGTCACGGCAGATGCACAGAACAGCATCGCAATAAAAACTGCATACACACAATAACACAACGCGCGAGCTAGTGGCCGGATTTGGGAAAGATGTGAGGATTTGTTCTCTAGCTTGCACTGCGTGCTACGTCGATTTTGCATTGCGATACTCGACAATTATCTTCTTAGGTTTGCGATCTGCTGTAGGATTTGGTCACCAGCCTGGATGGCTTGGGAATTCAATTCGAATCCTCGCTGCGTCGTGATCAAATCGATCATTTCTCTTACCGGTTCTACGTTGGATTTTTCTAACGATCCTTGCCGCATAACGCCATGACCGTTCTGGCCGGCTGGCCCTAATTGCACTTGGCCGCTCGCATCTGTAGCTTGATAGAGGTTTTCACCAACCTTTAACAAACCGTCTGGGTTGATGAACGAAGCCATAGTGATTTCACCCACTTGCGTCAGTTGGTTGGCACCAGGTGCGCGCACTTGAACTTGTCCATTGGTGCCAATAACAACGGCCGTTGAACCTTGAGGAATCGTGATCGGTGGATCAAGCAGTCGTCCGGTTTGTGCCGAGCCAATCACCAACTGACCGAGGGCGTTGATATCGAGGTTACCAGCCCGCGTGTAGAGTGGATTGCTCGTGACAGGATCCGTTACTTGAATGAAGCCCGCTCCTTCGATCGCTAGGTCAAGATCTCTTCCTGTTTGTTCGATGGTGCCCTGCTGGTAATCTTTTTGCGTGCTTTGAACGCGAGTACCGAGGCCGATTTCTACACCCACCGGAGTCGGATTTTGCTTTGAGTCTTGAATACCCGGATAGACCTTGTCACGGTAAAGGAGATCTTCGAAATTGGCGCGGTCACGTTTAAATGCAGTGGTATTCATGTTCGCCAAATTATTGGCGATCACATCCAACTTAGTCTGCATTGCTGTCATGCCGGTGGCGGCTGTGTAAAGTGTTTGCACGCTCATGGCTTAGTTCCTATAATTGAAAAACATAAATGGTTAAAATGGTGAGATCGCTATTCCTTGAGCAACCGGCCTATGAGATTGCCGTACGCCTGGTCGTGATGTTGGATGAGTCGGAGATTGGATTCATAAGCTCGTGTCGCTTCGATTAGCTCCATCATGGCAGTGGTTGGGTTGACGGCTGATTTTTCCAGACTGCCACTCACGACTGAACGTTCGTTTGTCGGAACGGGTTGCGTTTCAGCAAGAGGTCGAAAGAGGTTGTCACCGACCCGAGCAAGGTCACCGAGGGATTCAGGCCTTGCAAGCATCAGAGCGACGTTTCTACCGTCTTGCTGTAGGACGCCATTGTTGTGGACGTCAAAATGCCGTGATGGATCGATCTGAATCGGATTTCCGTCCATCCCGATCACTTGGTCGCCATTGGTGTTGGTAAGTTGACCCGATGAATTGAAAACAAATCCACCAGCGCGAGTTAGGAATTTTTCGTCCCCTCGCTGAACGACGAAAAAGCTATTGTCGTCATGGATAGCAAAGTCGGTAGGGTTACCAGTTGTTTCGATCGGTCCGTTGTCGAAAATCGTTTGTGTCGGTTGGATTTTGACGCCCCCGCCAATGTCGGCTAGGGTTCCAGAATAGGGCGAGATCTCACCGTCCTCGATCGCCTTGTTGTGACGTGCTTGAACAACCGCTAAACTAGGCTTAAACCCGGGCGTGTTGATATTGGCTAAATTGTTACTTAAAACTTCCAGTCGGTGGTTCTGGACGTGAGCTCCTGAGGCTGAAAGATACATTCCGTATGGCATAATCCAACTCCTTTTTATGGCACGCACGACGATTGAACTCTAGCGGTTGCGAAAATCGAACGAAACGTCAATATTGGATCGCAGAATCAAATTTCGGAAGCAAGTTTTAGGACCGATGGAAAAAGCACTTACCCAACTTATCCAAACCCACCAACATGGCGTTCGGTACGATCGCGGCGAACGTGTTGGTTTTTTTTGCCTCGGCTTTTTGCTGTTTGTACTTTTGGCTGTTGCGGCTTGGTTGAAACCGAACCCGTCCGGAATGGGTACTCACACACAGCTCGGGCTACCGGGTTGCAGCCTGTTTACAATGGTAGGGATCCGATGTCCCGGATGCGGTATGACGACCGCCTGGGCATACACCATGAAAGCGGATTTCACCAGCGCGATCGGGGCAAACGTTGGCGGCGTTTTATTGTGTTTGCTTTCGGTAGCGGTCTTTCCGTGTCTTTTGTGGATGGCCATTCGTGGGCAGACGATCAACAACCGTTGGTTTGTGCAAGTCGTAGTAGCTGTTCTCGTGATTGCGATATCCATCTCGATCATTGAGTGGCTGATCCGTCTGGCGTTCTGACAATTGTTTTGTTACAAGACGTTGCACGGACGCAAGTACTCGGGGTAAAAAAGTGCAATTGGAAAGGATTCCTGCATGGTTGCAAGCATTCAAGTTGACTCGCATTGTCGACGAGTTTTATCCAAATATTTTGATGCAATGTCGAAATTTTGCCTCGTTTGTGCGGTCTGTTTGACCGTTGCAACTAGCTCTGGTTGTGGGCTACTGGCGAATGCCATATACATCGTCAAAGGGGTGGACGCACCAGCGGAGTTCGACGAACTCAAGGACAAGAAGATCGCCGTCGTTGTCAGCACGTCGGCTGGTCTCAACGCAGACGCTTCCGGGATTCTCATGTCGAGGCACATCAACGAGCTTTTGGCGCGAAACATCAAAAAAGTGGAAATGGTTAATCCTGAAGAGGTCGATCGCATCATCAGCGATCAGCCGATGGGGGATCGATCGATTCCCGTCATTGGGAGCCGATTGAAAGCGGACTACGTCATTTTAGTCGATGTTTCCGATCTCAAACTTAGAGATGGTCAAACACTTTACAAGGGGCGAAGTAACACAACGGTTGCCGTTTGCAAGGTTTCAGAAGGAGAACGATTCGTCTTTAAAAAGTCCTTTCCTGAATTTGTCTATCCACAACATGGGGCACCCGTTACTGACTTCGATGAAGCCACTTTTCAGCGCATCTATCTGTCCGAACTCGCGCTGAGGGTCGCACGGACATTCTATCCTTACGACCCCTCGATCGATGTCGCCAAGGACGCAGCTGTTTCCTCGTTGGGCGCTCTTCAATAAGGGCGTAGCAATCATGAACCATTCCAATATGTCACTCGGCGTCATTCTATTTCAATTCCTACTGACAGTTGGAGTTGCGGCAGGACAATCAGAACCGGACATGAACGATTTTCGAATCGACATTGACATCTATGACGACGAAAAAAAGCCGCCGGTAAACAGCGTACAAACGATTTTCAGTGCAGGCCAGTATATTGAGTTGGATGATGCCAAGGGACGAATCACTGTCGTTGATCCCGGTCTTGGTCAAATAACGATTCTCGATTCCAAGCGAAAGTCATTCGTTCGTCTCGAAATGGCGGATATAGAAATGCAGCTTAACCGAGTTCGTTCAGACATGACCCCTGATCAGTTGCGTAAGTTTTCAAGCGACGGAGATCCGGTCATTGAAAGTGGTAACTATGTCAGCATTGGAAACGATTGGTTCCGATACAAGTTTCGCCCGGTCACCCCTCTGAATCCCAACATGGCGACAAGCTATGGCGATTTCGCCAACTGGTCGGCACGGGTCAATGCACGATACTATAACGCCCCGCCATTTATCCGAATGCAATTGAATCAAATGCTGATGGACCAACGGCAACTGCCAGCCGAGCTTCGCCGATTAACTGTCGTTCCTAGCAAGAGCGACACTCCAGGCAAGAAAGAAGAGATCGTGGCGAGACTGATTGTCAAAGAGTCGCTCTCCGAAAACGATCGAACACGCGTTGCATCCGTTCTGAAATCGATCGATGAATACAAGAAGACGACGGACAAAGAGTTCTTCCGGTGACCCCTGCCAGGCGCCTTAAAGTATGCAACTATACTATTGCCTCAATTGCCTCTTGCGTTGTTTAGGCTTGTGGCTAATCTTATGGCCAAACTGCGGCTATCGCACGCTGTATGGACAAGAGTCCGGAGTGCATCTCACCGCGACATCGACAGTTTCTCGCAAAACGTTGCAAACCAATCGTTGGCCTTTCGAGTTGTGCGAAGGCCAGTTTCAAATCCACTCGATGGTATCTACTGCAAAACTGGAACCTTACTTGGCCAAGTTGAATACTCTTCCTAGCGAACTGAAGCAGTCTCTTGCGATCTCAGTCGTCGAGCAACCGATTCATTTGGTCGTCCTGGAAAGCCGTGATTCGCTGGACGCCTATGTGAAGAGGCTGTTGCCAAATGCTCCAAGTCGGCGAGCGCTTTACATTCGCCATCGTGGGCCGGGATTGGTACTAACCTATTTTAATCCCGCTTGGCTAACGGATGCACGACACGAGTGTACGCACGCATTGCTCGACGCCAGCGGAGTCAAAATTTCACAATGGCTTGATGAAGGCCTAGCGGAGTATTTCGAGACGGCCAATGACAACCCGCTGGAACACATAACTCATCGCGTCTCGGTTCAAACGCAAATTCGATTCGGACAAGTTGCGGATTTAGAAAAATTGGAGCGGATGGACACTACCTCCGTCATGACGGCCAAGGACTATAGGGACGCATGGAGCGTTATTGCGTTCCTGTTAAATTCATCTGCTCAATCTAGAAACTCACTGCAAGTGTACCTGTCGGATCTTCAAAGCGAGCGGGCGGCGGGATTTCTAAGTCATCGATACCAACCAGGAATTCATACGTGGCGGGATGATTTTACCAAGTTTTTCACAAGGTAGCTTTCTAGATACTAATGTTCTCGGCAGTCCGAGCCTTTGTTATCAACTCAATTAGACATCCGGGCCTAGCCAACGACTGCAAATCTCGGCGACAAGGGCTGCGCTGGCTGGACGTTCCTGTGGGCTAGTTGCTAGGACTCATTTTTTGGAAGCTGACGAGCGAGTCGAGCACTCGTCCCGAATTGCTTGAACCAATTCACTGGCCTGGACGGGCTTTTGGAACCAACGGCGAATGCCCATATTCCCATGTCGAATCTCTATATCGTTTGCAGTGGCACCAGAAACGGCATAGAGCGCAATTTTGTCAAATCGGGGATTACATCGGATCTTTTTAATCGTC
>JAYVBW010000170.1:0-5545 GCA_043750255.1 Pirellula sp. | reverse complement strand
TAAGCGTGAATTTCGCCTTGCCAAGGAATGGCTTGATCGACGAAACTAGTGGACTTGGCTTTTGCGGATCTACAACACGGGACGGAACAATACGGCATGACGAACCTGGCACAACTGGACCCTCCCAAGGCGACCGGATTGATTGTCCATATACTCGAAGCAATTGCTCTTTTAGAAAAGAAAATTCGACCACAGCAGCTATTAATGGCTCGCTACTACACCACACAAGACCAGCCGAGACTCAAGAAAGGCGAAACGAGCCTTCAATGGGATTTCGAATTGCAAGGTGTTGCGCCAGTCCGCGGACAATTCAATACTAGCATTCTGTTTGAATTGGATACCAAGCAGCTTGGGAATCTCATGGACCCCAACGGGGGACGAGTCATTCGCCAACTCAACGCCCAATGCAGTTGCGTCGAAACCGTAAAACCATGCGTTCATCAGATTCATTGCTTGCATTATATTCGCAGGCAGTTGAGTGGAAAATCGGCTGAAGATGCCATTCAGTGGATGCAGAGCTGTGTCACAGATGGCCGCCATGCAGGACGAAAACTGGTCGAGTCGCTCGGATACCTGAAAGATGCACCTGTCGCACCGGATACGCCAGCCGATGAGATGGAGCGGGACCGCCTCATGCGGATCCAGTGGCGATTGTCGTTTTCAAACAGCACCGTCAAGGTAAACGCTTACCTTCAAACCATGCGAAAGAAGGGTGGATGGAACAAGGGTCGACATCTGCGCGACGGTCTAGATACGGTTGAGGAAGCGGCCTTGGTTCACCCATCTGACCGCATGTTGATCTTGTTGCTGCAATCCGCCGAGGAATCCTATCGAGGCCAAACACCCCGTATCGTTCGCGAATGCCTAAACCTACTTAAAGACCATCCGCATTTGACTTTGGACGACGAACTCCAAACTCCAATTCGGATCAGAGAGTGTCCGATCGAAGTTCGAATCGACGAACACGAAGACATTTACAAACCGAGCATCTATCAAGGCGAAGTTCAAATCGTTTCGTTGCGGGATAATCCCGACTACTTCATGGGAACGATTAACAACCACGAAACGATGATGCTGCGATTGGATCGCGATCAACGCAGCATTTGGATCAGCAGCATCGACAATCGTATGAAACGCTTGATCGAAGACTTGCACGCCGCCGAACGTCGCGAAGCAGTGCTCGATCAAGAGACGGCCGAACAGTTTGCCGACCTGGTTGCCGCCGCTGCGGATCCAAAGTGGATTCAGATTAACCTGCCGGAACGACTTGCAGGCCCAGAACAACCTTTGGAACCCAATATCGAAATACATCTGTCGCCGTTTGGCAAGGAGAGCTTGCTGGTCGGATTGCGAGTGGCCTGCGACGTCGTTGCGGATCAGCCGGTTCCAGGCATGGAGCCTGATCGATTGCGTGTTGCAACGCCCGCCGGGCGGTTTCAGCTATTGCGTTCACTCGAGGAGGAATCGATTCGTGCCGACGAGATCGCCGGTGCGCTTGAACTTGGTCAACTGCTCTACGAAAGTCCTTATACCTGGATCGCCGAGAATCCGGATCTAGCTCTCGATTTGCTCCAGCGCATACAATCCTTGGGCGAAAACGCTCCTACCGTTTGTTGGCCTAAGAGCCAGCCGATGAAGATTATCGGTGAGATTACACCGCAACGGTTGCAAGTTCGATTAACAAGCCAGCGCGATTGGTTTGGTGTGGAAGGGATTGCACGGCTCGAAGGTCTTGAGATTCCGTTGGCTGAACTTCTAACCGCTTTGCGCGGTGGCCGACGATTCGTTCCGCTGGGAGACGGTCAATTTGCCATGATCTCCGAGCAATTGCGCCAGCGACTTAATAGCATTCAGGACGTTTCGCAAAGCGACTCGGGTGCAATCCGTGTTTCAAGAGCTGCGACTGCGGTTGTTGAAGAGGCGCTCGGCAGCGACATCAGTTACGAATCCGATATGTCCTGGCGCGATGCGCTCGACCGATTGGCAGGCGCAAAGGTACTTAAGCCAGTCATACCACCTAACCTGAATGCAGAACTTCGGGATTATCAAAAGACGGGCTATGCATGGCTTGCTAAGTTAGCGCATTGGGGCATCGGAGGATGCCTAGCGGACGACATGGGTTTGGGGAAAACGGTACAAGCCTTGGGTGTGTTGCTAGATCGTGCTAACAAAGGGGCCGCTCTGATCATTGCTCCGACGAGCGTTGGCGTCAATTGGCAACGGGAAACGGAGAAATTTGCACCTTCGCTCAAAGCAAAGCTCTACCGCGAACACGACCGGCAAACGTTGGTGGACACCGCTGGGCCTGGCGATCTGATTATTACTAGTTATCAATTGCTTCAGCGCGACGTCGATAGGTTCACAGCACGATCGTGGCATACTCTGGTATTGGACGAAGCCCAATTCATCAAGAACTTTCAAACCAAGACAGCACAAGCCGTTCGGCAATTGGATGCGGACTGGCGAATCGCTTTGTCGGGTACCCCGCTTGAGAATCACTTGGGCGAACTTTGGAGCTTGATGCGAACGGTTAGTCCTGGATTGCTCGGTTCCTGGGACCGTTTCCGAAAGAGTTTTGCTGAACCCATCGAACGGCAAGGGGACAAAGATCGCTTGAAGGCATTAGGACGCGTTGTGCGGCCTTTCATCTTGCGACGGACCAAAAAGGAAGTCCTTTCGGAGTTGCCAGATCGTACTGAAATTGTTCGCTTGGCAGAGCTTTCGGAAGAAGAACGCCAAAAGTACGATGCGGCTCGAATGGCGGCACTGGCTGAAATCACCAAGCCTGGCGATGGCGAACACGAATCGCAAATGCGCATCCGCGTATTGGCATGGCTAACACGTTTGCGGCAGTTAGCCTGTCACCCGGGATTGGTTGACAAGCGATGGGACAAATCGTCGGCCAAACTCGATCTGTTCATGGAGATCGTAGGAGAATTGCGTGAAGGGGAGCATCGAGCATTGGTATTTAGCCAATTCGTTCAGCATCTCCTTTTAATCCGCGGTGCACTCGACAAACTCGGCATCAAGTACCAGTACCTCGACGGCTCGACTCCTGCGGCAAAGAGGCAAGAGGCTGTCGACCGATTCCAAGCTGGCGAAGGCGAATTGTTTTTGATCTCGCTGAAAGCCGGTGGTACCGGGCTCAATCTCACCGCAGCAGACTATGTCATTCACATGGACCCATGGTGGAATCCGGCAGTCGAGGACCAAGCGACCGACCGAGCCCACCGTATCGGCCAGGAACGAGCCGTCACGGTCTACCGTATCGTTGCCAAGGACACGATCGAACAGCAGATTCTTGCATTGCATGCTGACAAGCGAGAGCTGATTAGCGGCGTTCTAGATGGTGCCGATCGAGCTGGCCGCATGAGCACCGACGAACTGGTATCGCTTATTAAATTAAGCCAAGTGGAAAGCTGAGTAGGCACGTGCCCTAGCTTTAAAATCATGTACGTCAGCCTGTCCTCAGGCTGACATGAAACAGCAGGTCCCGGCTGGCTTACATGATCAGTCGGCTGCTATGCCCCTGCGGCTTTGCAGCCTGCTCGATTACTGTGACGAAAGGCTGGCAGCTTGTCCTACGATTGGTTGAATCTCATCGCAAAGAGCCAGTGCGTGCAAGGCTTGGGCTGTGCTGATGTAAGTGCTGTAATGGTATGTGTCGCGAAAAAGCGACTTCATCCACCAGCGACCGCTAACACGCTGATTCTCTTTAAGCCAAGTAATCCCTTTTTGAATACGCCTATCTGTTGCAGGTACGGCTGCTTCACGTAAGAGAACAATTGCAAAGGCCGTCATGTAAGGGTCGCTTTCCGGGCTTGCCGCGTCCGGTTCGGATTGAATCATCGTGACAACCTTGGGGTCCATCTTCTTGTGCCAGCTCATCAAGTCGGACATGCGCCGCGTGGACCAGCCGCCATCGGGGAGCTGTTGACGCCATAACATCGCGATAGACGCTGTACGTTTTTCCGGTGATACGAGGTCGGGCATGAGCCCGGCGAGCTGAAGCTGAACTGCGTGTTCATAGTCGTTGATCGGGGAATGTTGGCTCAGGTACTTCTTCATACGCTCAATCCGATCAAGAGTGTCCGCATCGTTTACCGTAGCGAGCCAACCTGGGGCATTGCTAATGGCCCGCGCGGCTTGGACGGTCAGCTCGAAGTCGGTGGTGATGTAGGGTATTTCCACTTGATCGATGGTCTTGATGAACCCTTCATCTGCCAAACATTGCAGGGTGTGACGCAATGACTTGTCGGTGTGTTCCGAAAGAGCTCCAGAAACGTGCTTGTCCCAGGCTGCGAGTCCGGAGCTGCGCCAAACCGATTGGATACTAACTCCCCAGTATTTCACTCCATCACGAATTTGAGGCGGTCCTATCTTAGCGGGGATGCTCTCGATAAAGTCAGCATGGACTTCGGCGCTGGGTTTGCCGAGTAGAGTTGTCAAAGCCGGACGTTCTGCCATGTAAACGCCAGTGCTGTGACATGCCACGCATTTCCGTTCTCGAACCCAATAATGGGCGCCATCGTCGAGATACTGTTTGGCAGCCAAGATGCTCTCTGGTCCAAAGGCTTTTACCTTTGGTTCATCAGCGGTGGCTGCTGGCACTTCGATTCTGTCGGACTTGTATTGAAATTTGGCGACCTGCTTGCTCTTTTGCTCAGCAGTTTGGGTCTGCTCAGCTGTTTGGGTCTGCACAGTTGCTTGGGGTTCATTTGGAGGGTAGATTTCCGAAGCATTTATTTGGATAGATATTAGCGACGCAAACAGGCTTAGGGCAGAGATGAATTTCATGAGCTGCTGAAGTCCAGTGAAAACAGGGGGCGGGAAGTGAATTATCGTCGACAATCCATATCGTCGACAATCCATATCGTAGCTCCGAATCGCCGTCGGTGTAAGCGAGCCTCCGCATGCGATCAATCCTGATAGCCCTCAACAAGTGACCGCAACCGTGGTAGAGGAATGGCAGGATCCGCAGGCGGTTTCCAACCACGGTAGGCTACTTTCAATAACGGCAGCGCTTCGGCGACCCGGCTCACGCACAAGTGATTCATTCCAAGGTTGAAAATCGTTGTGAGTGTTTCTTTGTGCAGGCGACCGTCTTTCGCTTCCCGAAGCTTCATCGTCTACTCAAACAACTAGTCCATCCGTGTGGAAATAAAAGTAGTATCGGATTTTTGTTGCAAATATGCCGAACGGGACTTAATAATTTAATTCGTCGACAAACGCGTGCTCGCCAAGCGTTCACAAAGGTATCGACGGGTTATCTCTACGACGCTTTAGATTATGCCATTCGACAGTTCGATGGCAACGCACGATGCGATGCGTCACAACGCGAAGGCACAGCGTCGAAACAACGGAAATCGCAAATTTACAATTTTTGCGATTCAGCTATTGCCCCAAAATTAAGACCGTCGCTGACCCCTGGAAGCCTATATCACAAGTCTAGTATCTAGCTTCGGTATCGTATTTTAAGCAAATGGCTTAAGATCCAAAACTGGAAACTGACGCTTCCAAACGTCTTGTAGATCGATCGAGTCTT
>JAYVBW010000169.1:0-2143 GCA_043750255.1 Pirellula sp. | reverse complement strand
CACATGCGGTTGAGCATCAACATTCGAAAATAAAGGGAATCGAGAATTGTTGAATTGAATTGCAGCCAAAGCACTGCCCAACCGCTCAACCGCTGATTTCATAATGTCCGTGTGGAATGCGCCAGCCACATTCAATCGAATGGTCTTCGTGGCTCCCGCTGCTGTCGCTTTCTCAGTTGCAGCTTCGAGAGAAGCTAAATGACCAGAGATCGCAATATTGCCCGGACACAGCAAATTGGCGATCTGCAGAATTTCCCCTTCTTGCCGTGCTGAAGCGCAGACCGCTTCTAATTGAACGCGATCTAGACCAAGAACACTCGCCATTCCACTTGGCACCGCCGAGGCCGCGTCTTGCATCGCTGAACCACGCTGTTGCACCAATCTCACGCCATCTTCAAACGAAATAGCTTGCGAGCAAGCAAGTGCGCTGTATTCGCCAAGACTTAAACCAGCTACCGCAATAACCGAATCAAAAATGGTCGGGTTCAATTCAACAAAATCAGCTAACGCGGCCATCGAGTGCACGAATAACGCTGGCTGGCTATGGTTGGTCAAGTGAAGCTGAGCTTCTGGGCCCTCAACACACAATTTGCCGAGATCATACCCGAGGATTTCGGACGCTTTGGCGAACATCTCTCGCGATTTTTCACTTCGCTCCAATAGACCCTTTCCCATACCTAGGAATTGAGCCCCTTGGCCAGGGAAAAGCAATGCAATGTTGGGCACTCTGCAACTCTTCCGTGTTTGACGAGAATCGAGGGATAAACCCAAATGAACAGAACTTACACTTCGCCCATTTGGACGACGACTCTACCCATGTAATAACCACATTTTGGGCAAATCGTGTGCGTTGGAACTGCGGTGGTACACTTGGCGCACACCTGCAATTGACGTGGCTTTTTGAAATGGTGCGCTCGACGCATGCCGGATCGTGAGTTGGAATGTCGTCGCTTGGGAACTGCCATTTTTAGTACTCAAACAAAATTAGTTAGAGAAGTGCTTGTTTTTTCAAGGAGCAAGAGGTTACGAACCAAACCCATAATTGTCAAGCCGAAAGGACGCGCCGAATCAATACCCCGCTCGCTTGCCCCTGCGAAGAATAGGAAAGACTTACAAACGCTTCTCCTGCCGAGGTGGCACTATCAGCCACGGTAATAGGGCAGGCGGAATCCAAATCGTCGCAATTGAGCAATGGGAACAAAATTTGACGATCCAACGCGAGGCAACTCGCAACGATTTCGACGGCTGCACTTCCAGCCCCAAGATTGCCAAAGTAGCTTTTCGCACTTGTGACGGCTATTTTTTCGTCGTCAAAACCGTCCTGAATCCCTTTAGCTTCGGAACGGTCCGAATCGATTTCGCCCTTCCCGCACGCATGAACGTGGCAATTCCCTGACTCGAGTTTTAGACCCGCCGATTGGCCTTTTGCCATCAAACCAGAGACTACATTCTTGGTAGCAATACGGACGAAGTCCCTAGATTTCCCAGCGAAAGTGCTGCCAACGGCCGAGCCGACGCCTCCAATTACCTCGCCCCAGATCTTTGCACCGCGAGCAACGGCGTTCTCAAGCGATTCCAAAACCAGCGCACCTGCACCTTCACCGAGGACGGAACCATCTCGTGCAGCATCAAACGGTCGAGACATTTTACCTGGATCGGTCCGCGGACTTGCCAGCTTTTCAGAAACGGAAAAATGAAGTGCTCGCAACGGTTCCAAACGAGATCCTGTCGCACCAGCCAGCATGACATCAGCCGCCCCGCGTCGAATCGTGGCTACGGCCTCTGCGATGGAGGCAGCACTGCTTGCTTCACGGATCGTGACCGAGTTGCTTGGTCCGCGAAGATCGTTGTAGATGGCAACATGGCTCGCCGGCATGTTTGGTAAATATTTCAAAAGCCAAAGCGGATTTACCTTAGGCCGCCCGTCGGTAGGCCACCGCAGCAATTGAAAGTGCTTTTCCGAGTCAAAGCAAGCAGCAACCCCATCGGAAAATTCTTCTGGGCGAGTAAGGATGTAATCGCTACCGTAGACGATTCCGGTTCGCTCAGGATTGCGGCTTTCCGGAGCGGCGAGCCCGCTATGAGCAAGTGCCATTTGGCAAGCGGCCACGCCCATTTCGATTTCTCGGCACATTACCTTTTG
>JAYVBW010000168.1:0-7104 GCA_043750255.1 Pirellula sp. | reverse complement strand
GAAGGAACCGAAGTCAACGAAGGCAAGAAGATGCTCAAGGACAGTGGGCTGGCAATCATCTCTGCGGACGACTTAACGGATGCCGCGAAAAAAGTAGTTGCATCGATCGCTTAATGCTTCGATCCAGAATTTAAATCGCAACCAACCCAACACCCAAGTTCCCAGAACCAATAAACTATGAGTATTCTTGTAAATAGCGAAACGCGTGTAATCTGCCAAGGCATCACAGGCAAAGCCGGAACGTTCCACACCAAAGGTTGCAAAGAGTATGGCACCAAAATGGTTGGCGGTGTAACGCCAGGAAAGTCCGGCGAGACCGTTGAGGGACTGCCTGTGTTTGACACCGTGGAGGAAGCGGTAAAGCAAACCGGTGCAAATGCTACCATGATTTTTGTTCCACCGCCCTTCACTGCGGATGCGATTCTCGAAGCGATCGACGCGGGCATCGGCGTGATTTGTGCAATCACTGAAGGCGTTCCTGTCATCGACATGGTCCATGTCTACGATCGAGTTCGTCGTAGCAATTCGATCTTGATAGGTCCCAATTGCCCGGGCGTAATCACCCCAGGTGAATGCAAGATCGGGATTATGCCTGGCTATATCCACAATGTGGGTAAAGTTGGAATCATGTCGCGAAGCGGTACTTTGACCTACGAAGCAGTTTGGCAGACGAGCAGTCTCAAACTGGGTCAGTCGACTTGTGTTGGTTTGGGCGGCGATCCAATCGTCGGAACTTCCTATATCGACATTTTCGAGAGGTTCCAAAACGACGACCAAACTGAAGTCATTCTCATGATCGGTGAAATTGGCGGCGATGCCGAGGAAAAAGCGGCTGAGTACGTAAAGAACCACGTTACCAAACCGGTAGCTGCCTTTATCGCAGGTCGAACAGCGCCTCCAGGAAAACGAATGGGACACGCTGGTGCCATCATTACTGGAGGCAAAGGAACTGCAGCTGAAAAAGTTGCGGCTCTCGAAGCAGCCGGAATTGTCATAGCGCTATCGCCAGCCGATATGGGAATTGCGGTTGTGGAAGCGATCAAGCAAGGCAGGTAATCGAATGAAGTAGCCATACGGCCTTTAGGTGTGGTATCATGGATTTTGAATCCACTAGCGGAATATCAAAATGAATGAAGTCCTACCAATAAAGAATGTACGGGAAATGAGTGAATCGGCAGAGACGGGCCACGTTGTCTATGCGGACGACTGCGAAATCAACCTGAAAAATCGCTATTTCGCAGCTGTGTTGGCATTTCTCGTTCCAGGCGCTGGTCACTATTACCAAGGTAGACGCAACAAAGCCTACTTGTTCGCAGTTTGCATTCTAAGTTTGTTTATCCTAGGCCTCTTTGTTGGTCAAGGTCGAGTTGTCTACGCTGCATGGAATCCCGACGAATACCGAATTCAGTTTCCAGCCCAATTGTGCGTTGGTATTCCTGCGTTCCCCGCCGCCATTCAAGGTTGGATCCATCGCGATGACGGCAAGAAGGGGTTCATACCCCAGGGAGACGGAACCTGGAGCTGGTCTAGATTCATGGCCGCACCATCAGGCAGAATGGAGTTATCCGAGTGGCACTTGGCATCCTCCGCCGGCTTTGAGCTCGGCTCGCTCTATACGGCTGTCGCTGGCTTATTGAATCTGCTCGCGATGTTCGATGCCTATGCGGGACCCATGCCGCTTCCAACCTCGGACGCGCGGCGAAAGAAGAAGTCGTAGGACAGGCTGCCGACCTGCTTGAACACTGAAATAACAGGCAAGTAGTCTCTTACATAGTTCTCAAAAATGCGGTAAAAAATTCTGGCTCCGCGACTCCGCCCTCGGGGAGTTATTCTCGTCAGCGGACGGAGCCGCTGCCCCACATTTCTTGTTTTAAGCAAACAGCATGAACACAAGCGTAAAGCAATTGGCAGACGACCTAATCAATGAGATCGGCAAACAGCAATCGGTCGTCGTTGCATTCTCGGGTGGCGTAGATAGCGCAGTGGTGGCTGCTGCTGCGTATCTTGCCCTTCCTAACCATTCCATTGCTATCACAGGAGTTGGCAGTGCGATCCCCGAAACGGATCTACATTCGGCTCGCAGCGTAGCAAAGTCCATCGGGATTCAACACAAGGAGTTACCCACTCAAGAAATACTCAACGAGGACTACGTTCGAAACGACGGCAGACGTTGCTATTTTTGCAAATCGACTCTCTACGGAACGCTGCGTGCTTGGGCCGATGCGAACCATTACCAATGCCTCATGTCGGGAACCAACCAAGATGACTTGGGCGACTACCGACCGGGTTTGCAAGCGGCGGCCGAGTACTCGGTCGTAGCGCCACTTGTTAACTTAGCAATCACCAAACAGCAAGTGCGAGAGCTAGCGACCTACTTCCAATTGACGGTGGCGGACAAACCCGCTTCCCCGTGCTTAGCTAGCCGAATCGCGTATGGCCAGTCGGTTACATCCGAACGACTGCAAAGCATCGAACTGGCTGAACTTTTCCTCGCCGCGCTCGGTTTCAAAGACGTGCGAGTTCGATTGCACGCAGACGGCTTGGTACGACTGGAACTGGGCCTTGAAGACTTGCATTTGGCTTGCGAACCGGATATGCGAACGGCCATCAGTGACCGAATGCAGCAACTAGGATTCAAATTTGTCACAGTCGACTTGATGGGTCGCCAATCAGGATCGCTCAATCGAGCTCTGCCTATCATCACTCTGTAGACATCCTCTGATTACTCGTTCCAAAGGATGTTGAAGATGGTACTGTAGTGATCTGTCCAAAGGGGAATTCCGGGCCAGTCTTGTTCAATCACCTTTCGGCCTATCTCGCCGCCGCCAGGACCGGAAACGGTAACGAAAGGTGGCAACGTCGGAGTTTGATCTAGAAACAATGGGTCATTCGACATCACGAAATAGTGACTTCGCTCCAGCATTTCTTGAGCATCGCTTCCCTTGTAAACACTAGTATATTTCAAATTCAAAACCTGTTCAGCAGCATTCTTTACGACCGGATATAGATTTAGGTACGTATTGGTGATGTGAATGCAAATCATGCCGGCGATAGTCCCGTCCGCATTCTTCTTCAAGTGCCTGCGATAGATCTCAAATGCCTCACGTGTCAAAAGGTGCGCAGGCACAGAATCACCGCTAAAGGCATCCAACACAATCACATCGTATTCCTGCAACGCTTCGCGTTCCATCGTCAATCTGGCATCGCCTAACCGAACTTCGATCGGTTTCCCTAGCCGCTGTTCATAGTTTGGCAAATACCAAAAATGCTCGCGAGCAATCTGCTCCACCAACGAATTGATTTCATACATGACACACTCGTCTGCCGGACGCGATCCCTCCGCCGGCCTCGCATAGGCAGCCAATGCGCCAGACCCAAGCCCCACGACCGCAAACTTGAGTGGCTGTTCGCGATGCGTCTGCTCAATACAGTACTGCAACGTTAGTCCAACGCCACTCTCCTTGCCGTAATAAGTCAAAGGCAGGTCGCGTTTTTTAGGGTCAGTCCATTGTCGTCCGTGAAGGATATTGCCACTCCAAAAACTGCGATATCCTGAGTCAAGGCCACGTGTGATTCCGTTGTTCTCTCCGGCTGCGATCAACCGCGTGTATTCTTTTTCTGTAACCGCTACCGTGCCGTAAAAATTTCTGGCTTGAAAGAGGATTTGTTTTTTAATTCCCTGACCTAAATCGGAAACTAACCAATCAAACGGATCGAGGCACCATCCAACCAAGCAAGTTGCAATCACTATGCCGAATCCCATAATCCAATGGCTCGCGGTGCCGAGCCATCGCTTTCGGCTAGCGATTTTACCTAGGACCCCAGCTGCGATCAGAAAACTCATTAGAAGTCCTAGACCACTCATAGTATTCATCAAAGTAACGGGTCGCAATAAGAGTGATAAAGAGACCACCCAACGCTCCACCAGCAGAGATAAAAAGATAGTACTCTGTTATGTGCTGGCGATTCGCTGGCCGGAGCATTACCAGCTCTCCATGACAGACCATGCAGATCAAGAACATTACACCGAAATGCAGCAGCAAGTTCTGTACAAACCCAAGATCCAAGTCTAAACAAACCAGTACAAAGATGGCAGCAACGCACAGACCACACCATAGTTCGCGAATGTACCAGCGCGGATGATCGAAACAAATGATGAACGTCAAGAGGTACAGTGCCAGCGGAATGATCCAGAGGAATGGGACCGTTGCTATGTCATGGCAGACATGGTTTGTCGTTGCAATGAACATCAACGACGAAAGGCCAGAAAGCCCAACCCAGGTCAGGCGTTGCCACATACAAGGAGTTTTCCCATCCACCAGATCTGCCGATGCATCGTTCGACCCGAAATCACATTCTGCCCGGCGCAACATGCTAAGCCCACAGGTGGCACACAGTCCCGCGAAGACCCAAAATCCGATCATCCAAAAACGTCCCATGGTTTTCAATTCCATAAACGGTTCGAATACGAAAGGAAAGGACCCGAGCGCAATAAGGGATCCCATGTTCGACAGCGAAAATAATCGATAGGGAGACCGCCCCGGATACGCTCGCGAGAACCACGCTTGAATGAGCGGCCCAGTTGTAGATAGAACTGCATACGGCAAACCGACACACAAGGTTAGCAACAACAGAATCCTGATAGTTGGATCTTCAGTCCCTTTGGGCTTCAGAGAATCTAAAGGAATGACAAAAAACGCCATAAGCGACGCAATTGCGAGCAAGGCAACGTGGACACGCACCTGTTTCACCAAGCTCAAGCGGCAAAAAAGCAAGTGCGAATAGACATAACCCAAGAACAGTGTGCATTGGAAAAACAGCATGGCGGTAGTCCATACCGCTGGGCTGCCACCGAACCAAGGCAATATAAACTTGCTTATCAGCGGCTGCACTTGGAAGAGCAAAAATGCACTTATGAAAATCGTAAGAGCTAATAAATAGCCCAAGAAAAATCGATCCACCGATGGACGGCTAACGGATTGCGACATAGGACGGAATAACAATTCTGACAAGACTAAGAACTAATCGATTCCTAACTCTATCGGCCAAACGCGCACAATACAATCGTATTTCCACGCGGTGCCATGTGGGGCAGCGGCTCCGCCCGCTGACATCGCTGTGGGGCAGCGGCTCCGCCCGCTGACATCGCCGTTCCCTGCGAACGGAGTCGCAGGGCCACAATCTATTCACTGCTTATCCGCGAAATGTCGTGATTTCGTTGAGCGAAATCGACCTTGCCGACTTACGGAGAGGGGGACAAACACTAATCAATAATCCTGCGAATGACGTCGACAGCAACGTCGGTCAATCGGAAATGACACCCATTGTAACGGTAGGTGTTGGATTGTTTATCAAGAAGTGAATAATCCGAATCGCATTCCCTTTGCTGCGTACATCGGCTGTTTGGCTGACTCGCAACTCCAACTCGTGCGTACCGTCCGGCAGCTCGGAAGCTAACATCTTCGCCCAGGGAAGATGCAGTCCAGGACTCCATTGCGTGAAAAGTTCCTGCTTTTGCCAGTCTCCGAGATCGATCCTATATTCGATATTCCCGGTGTCGGGGCCAGACGTGATGAAGATCCCAATTCCGATTCCTTCAAAAGCCAACTTCGCCGTTGCGTCGGGCGCTTCAGCAATGAGTGCTGGGACATCGACGAAGCCAGGTCGTGTTCCCACCTTTCCATCTGGTTTCCAGTTTGCATCCATTCTCCAACCGCTCACAAGCGTAAGCTTCTTGGTTTCGAAAAGGTCCGATGGGCTTACCAGTCGTCCATGGAAATAGCTAGCGACGTCTAGTGGAGCGGGCAAATCCGAAACGGTTGACGTTGGATTAATTTTATTTTCACTCCATGCAGCGGATAGCATTCGACTGATCGAGCGTGCATACAGGACATGGCCAAAGGGTGCTGGGTGAAGGCCTCGAAAGTCTTTCTCCCATGTGAATTCACCGGCGTCGATTCGCTCGGTCACTTCTCGAGCGAGATTGATCGAAGGAATTCTATAGTGCTCGGCCACTCGTTCATGATTGAAAATCACAGCTGGAGTTTTGCCTTGTCGAATCTCGGTCATCTTTCCCGGATCGACGAAATGGAGCAATACGACATCCATCTCTGAATTGGAAAGAATGGCTTGCCTTACGATCCCTTCCATGCCACGTACTTGCTCGACATCGGAGAACCCATTGGAGTCGTCGTTGACCGCCGCTTCCTCGAACAGCAGATCAACTGGACCGTGTGCTAAAACATCGTGTTGAAATCGGAATGCACCCGGCGTAGAACCGAGCGAACTAATTCCAGCGTCCACAAAATCGAACTCAGTTTCAGGGAATCGCCGTTTAAGGTCGTCGCAAACCAGGTTGCGCCACCCGTTGGATGCCGTAATCGATCCGCCAAGAAACGCCACGCGACCTAGCTTTTTTTGCTCGAATTTTGCTCGACTTTTTTGTAAACCATTTCGCAAATGGAAGTAGTCGTACCCGAAGGGCGTTAACGCTTCGGTCAGTTGACCAGCGAAACCAGTATGCGTTAGGATAAAGTTGACAATGCGCGTTGGATCTTCAAGGCTATGCGGATGGTGATTGCAATGCGGCTTAGAGATCAAAGTCATTGAGCCACCGAGGGCTTGATAACGCTGTTGCACCAACAACGAGTTCTCTTCGATCGGGACCACATCATCGGAGGCACCGCAAACATGCAACAATGGAATGTTTGCATTTGCCAGTCGGTCAAGCTGATGGATGGGATTCAGTTTGCTGTTCGCTGCCTCTTCGTCGTTGAACTCGTAGACTTTTTTCAGTCGTTCCCAATCTGCATGCGAGCCTTTGCCTCGCCCTTTCCCGCCAGGCCAGCTTGTGAAGTCGCAAACGGGCGCGTCGTTATAGATGCACGCAACTTTTTCCGGATTGCGGGCTGCCCAGTTGAGTGTGAAAAGACCGCCTCGGCTGAAGCCCTCCAACACAGTTTTGTTCGACAGTTTGTACTCAGCGGTAACGTGCGCGTACATTGAGTCCATGACAGTCATAGACAACGGTCCGCCGTAAAGGTTTTGAACGTCAACGTACGCGACACAGAAGCCCTTGTTGAGCAATTCAAGATCGGCCTGCGG
>JAYVBW010000167.1:0-10480 GCA_043750255.1 Pirellula sp. | reverse complement strand
CTGAATGAGTGTTGCCTTTCGGTACCGGAAGGGTCGATATTTGGATTGCTTGGTCCAAACGGTGCTGGAAAAACCACACTCATACGCTGTTTGATGGGCTATTTGCGGCCCACTGCGGGTGTTGCCAAAGCCGATGGATTGGATTGCGAGCACCAGAGCTTGCAAGTCAGGCAACGCGTATGTTATTTGCCAGCGGAGACGAAGTTGTTTCGACTGATGCGAGGCCGCGATTGCATCGACTTTTTTTCTGCAATCCATCCACGTGGCAGCAAACAGATTGCACTTTCGATCGCGGAACGACTCGAACTGGATATCGGTCGGCGAGTGGGTTTCATGTCGACCGGCATGCGTCAAAAACTAGCGATTTCCTGTGTATTAAGCTGCCAATGCCGTCTCATGATCTTAGACGAGCCGACAGCCAATCTGGATCCCACCGTACGAGCCGAAGTTCTCAAACTAGTACGAGAAGCGAGCCAACGCGGCACAACCGTGGCATTTTGTTCACATGTGCTCAGTGAAATAGAAGAGATTTGCGATCGAGCTGCCATTTTGAAACGGGGGCAAGTGGTTCGGTCTATCGACTTGCGAGAGGTTCGATTTGTACATCGAGTTCAGGCGGCGATCCCAGAAAAGGATCCGAAGGTAGCCATCCCGGATTCAGTTCGAACAATCTCTTACGAAGCAGGTCGTGTCGTGCTGGAAATAGATGGCCCGTTGGATAACCATTTACGCTGGCTGTGCGATAGCGGACTTCAATCGGTTCAGATCGACTCGATCGGACTTCGTAGCATTTACGAAAGTGTTCATCCCAGAGTTCCCAATTTAAAGGATGCAAAATGAATCCCATGAATATGAATCCCAGACGACATTTCTTGACTTCGCTGGGCGCTTCCACATTGGCCTTATCGTTACGTCATGTTTCGCTCGGTCAAGCTACCAGCGAAGCAATGAAAATTGCTCTCTTGTCGGATACCCATTTGCATGCCGAGCCTAGTCATGAGTATCGGGGTTTTCGTCCGTTTGACAACTTGGTCCAAGCAACTAAAGAGGTGTTGGCTTCCGAAGCCAAATTCGCATTGCTATGCGGTGATGCTGCTCGATTGGAAGGAAAAAAGGAAGACTACGTCCAACTTAAGAAGCTCTTAGAACCGATCACCAGCAAAATGAAAATGGAGATAGCCTTAGGAAATCACGATGATCGTGCCAATTTCTGGACGGTGTTCAATGACCGGCCGATTGATAAGTCTCTGGCTGGCAAGAAGCACGTCTCAGTCGCAGATCTAGGACCACAACGCTGGATAGTTTTGGACTCGTTGATGTACGTGGACAAAACGCCTGGTTTCTTGGGGCAAGAGCAGCGTGACTGGTTGGACAAGATATTAGGCAACGATCTGACGCGGCCCGTTGTCCTGATGGTCCATCATACGCTTGGACAGCGCGACGGTGATTTGCTCGATACAGAACGATTGTTTGCAATCGCCAACAAACACCCAATTGTAAAGGCCATTGTTTTTGGACATTCACATCAATGGCGGATCGAGCAGCGTGATAGGCTCTGGTTGATTAACTTGCCGGCTCTTGGGTACAATTTTGCGGACAACCAACCTATTGGCTGGGTTAAGGCTGAACTTCGCACGAATGAATTGCAGCTGACATTGTCAGTTATTGGTGGGAATAAAACGGAGCACGAGAAAACGCAGACGTTGAAATGGTTGACTTAGCACCCGTTACAAAGAAGAGAGCTCAACATTTCAGGTTGGATCTTCGTGCAAATTGATTTGCCGTTGAGCGTGATTTAGTCGCGAGTAGGTCCCGCCCAATCGAATCAATGCATCGTGGTCTCCCACCTCTGTGATTCGGCCTTTTTCGAGGACGATGATTCGGTTGGCTTTGCGAAGGGTGCTAATGCGGTGAGCGATGGCGATGGTCGTGCGTCCTTGAACCAGCACATCGAGCGCTTCTTGGATTTCGCGTTCCGTCTCAGTATCGACCGCCGAAGTCGCTTCATCCAAGATCAAAATACGCGGATCGGTGAGCAAGGCTCTTGCAATTGAGATACGTTGCCTTTCGCCGCCGGAAAGTGATTGGCCACGTTCGCCCACCAGCGAATCGTAACCATCAGTAAGACGCAAAATGAAGTCATGGGCTTTGGCAGCTCGCGCCGCTGCGATCACTTGTTCTTGAGTCGCCTCGGGGCGTCCATAAGCTATGTTCTCGGCAATCGAACCGAAGAACAAAAATGGTTCCTGCAGTACGATGCCGATATTGCTTCGGTACTCGGTGATTGGAAACGATCGAATGTCGATTCCGTCTACTAAAATCGAACCGCCGCTGACGTCGTAAAAGCGACATACCAAATTGACTAGCGTACTTTTGCCCGCACCGCTTGGTCCGACCAAACCAATCATCTCACCTGGTTGAATGTCCAAGCTGATGTTGTGAATGACTTGGCGCGATCCGTATCGGAACGTCAAGTCATTGAGCGTCACACGTCCCATCACGCGGCCGGGTCGGACCGGTTTTTGCGGTTCGGAAACGCTGGGGACTCGGTCGAGAATTTCAAAAATTCGATTGGTTGCGGCTGCCGTGCGCTGCGCATTGGCAAGCAGCCGACTCATGTTGTCCATACTTCCATACAAAGCACGGATTCTTTCTAAAAAAAGCCAAAGAACACCTAGCGTGATCGCCCCCTGTGATACTTGGTATGCGCTATAGGCCCACACAACCAGCAGACCCAGATCCGTCAACAAAACAACAACGGGGGAAAAGGCTGCCCACAATCGATTTACGCGATTGTTAGCGCCGAGAACATGATCATTGCTTTGCCTAAATCGATCCACTTCGCGATTCTCCTGGGCAAACGCCTTGACCACCCGAATGCCTGGGATTGTGTCGGCAAGAACATTCACCATCTCAGCCCAAGCGGCACTCCCGCGTGCAAATCCCATACGTATCTTGCTCTGAACACGCGATACGGCCCACGCGATAAAGGGAAAGGGTAGGAGACCCACGACCGCCAGCATCGGATCAATAATAAAAAGAACAACTCCGGTGAAAACAATCAGCAGGATATCGGATGCAAAGTCTACGAGGCTTATCGATAGGAAATCGCAGATACGCTGAGTATCGCTGCTAATACGGGAAATGAGATCACCTGTTCGTTTTCCACCGAAGAACTCAAGCGATAGTTTTTGAAGATGCGAGTAAGTTGAGTTGCGGAGGTCCGCACTGATCTGCTCGCTGACTGAGGCGAGCGTATACGTTTTCGCCCATGCAAGTGCCCAGCTCAGCAACGCAGCTATCAGCATGCCGCCGAGCAACCACGGAACGAGACTATAATCAACGGATTTGGCCACTGCGTCCGCAGTATTGGCTAGGTCTGTTGCCTTACCACTCGCGGGATCCAGCACGTCGATAAGTGCCTTTGTTAAAAGGGAAGCCAGAAACGTTGCGGCAGTGCTAAGCAACGTCAATGCAAAGCCGACCAAAATCATCGATGCTCGCGGCCTAGCGAAACGAGTCAGTCGCCAAAGCGAACGATTGGTGTCTGGGGCGGGCGTTGGAGCACAGTTGCTGCAAATCATTTGACCGACCAACATCGACCCGCCACAGGATGGGCAAATGGAGGCCGAAAGCTCAGTCTCTGCGGATTTGCCTGCCTTCAACAATTTCAGCTTTGTCGCCAGCAATGCCGCAGAACTCGTGTTTCCGGCGGTGAATCGCCACGCTTGTAGCAGGTGTTCGTCGCCGAGAAGTTCAAGAATCCCGAGACCGGCGCGATCCAGTTTTTTGATTTCGCGAATATCGGCCAGGTCCCACCTCAGCCATGGTGCCAATGGCTCATTCGGTGTTGTCGGCTGTCTTGCAATGACTCCAAGATTCGTCAGGAATACAATTCCACTACCGAATCGCAATTTTTCGTCTAGATTGGGTGCAAACCAAGTGATAACTTCTTCGCCTGTCCGCAACTGAGCACGTAGCTCTTTTTTGAAAGCGACTGGGATTGCGGCTGGAGCGTTTGAAGTCGATGGATGGGTGGTGATGGCTACAGCGTTCACAAATGATTTTGGATGAGGTTCTAAGTTCTATGATATAGGCGGGACGCTATTAAGATAACTGCAAAACGGCATTGATGTTAATAGTATGGCGATATCACAAGATGACGGGAAGTTCAGAATTCGCTAAGATCTTGCTTAACCAGTGACTGACGCTATTGCTTGAAACATTGCGATTGGAGATTTGATGTTGGTACGCGACATTCTATTTTTGCTAAAGGAAGACTTCCCGGATGGTCCAGGTCAGCCGTACTTTTGTCCTGATTGTGCTGTGATTACTGGCGTATTGTGCTATTTTCCAAAACTACGACACACCCTGGATATTCGGTTCGCCGACTTTCCAGTTCCTCGCCCTGAAATCGTTGGATTGATTGGCAAGGATCATCAAGACTGCCCGGTATTGATCTTGGGCAAAGCGCCACCGTTGGAAGCTATCGTATTACTCACCGGCCAAACCGATGGTCGGTATTATATCTCAGGTGCCAACGCAATTGCCAAATATTGGTCGCACATTAACGGTGTATCTCGCCCACACTAAGCAGTGCTATGACCACACCCGACGAGCCATTAAAAGCAGGATTTTTGTTCGACCTCTCGCCGTCGATCGAGCCGCATGACAAAGCAGTAGATGACGATCGAGAACCGATCGACTATGTCCAGGATAGCGATACCTGCGACTGGGTGCCACCGATTCGTTCAGTGCCTGACGAGGATCGCGAGTCGTTTATTAGGTTATCGCTTGTAAATGGTGTTGGACCTCGGTTGCTGGCAGGACTAGTAGATCACTTTGGGTCGGCAGATGCGGTCTTAAAGGCAACGCTCTCTCAGTTAGGTCAGGTGTCGCGCATCGGTCCTAAGTTGTCGACGTTGATCCGAGACTCGAGCCAATGCGACCTTGCCGAACGCGTGTTTCAACATTGCAACGATCATGGTGTGAAAATTATCATCGCAGGTGATCTGGAATTTCCTAGGCTCTTGGCAGAGTTGCCAGACCCTCCGGTTATGCTATTTGTTCGTGGAGCATTTCATAAAACCGACCAGCTATCGATCGCTATGGTTGGAACTCGCCACTGCACCAATTATGGCCGAACGATGGCCGAACGCATTTCTAAAGCGTTGGCCCGTTATGGCATCACGATCGTTAGCGGATTGGCTCGCGGAATTGACGCTATATGTCACCGAGGTGCTATCGAATCCAGCGGACGGACCATCGCGGTTCTAGGTAGTAGTGTTACGGACATCTACCCGCCAGAACACAAAGGGCTTGCAGATCAAGTTGCCGAGCACGGTGTTTTAGTCAGCGAAACGCATCCCTTTTCGAAGCCTAAAGCGGGCATATTTCCGCAGCGAAATCGCATTATTAGCGGGTTGAGCCTTGGTACGATTGTTGTCGAAGCTGCCGATCGATCTGGTTCGCTAATCACTGCTCGCCATGCGGGCGAACAAGGCCGCGATCTCTTTGCCGTCCCCGGTCCAGCTACTTCTCGGATGTCGCGAGGTTGCAATCAACTCATTCGCGACGGAGCGATTTTGATCCAGGATGCGGAGGACGTTATCGAGCATCTCGGCCCATTAGTTGAGAAAGCGAATCTTGGCGATGGGAATGTTGTTCATCATGCCGCTGAATTGCAACTCAATGAAATCGAACAAGCCGTTTTGCAGGCCATCGATTGCACGCCAACCGATATCGATCAAGTGATTTCGACATCAAAACTGCCTGTACCTCGCGTTCTGAGTACATTGAGTGTCCTGGAAATGCGAGGGCTGATCCAGCGACTGTCCGGCAGAACTGTAGTACGACGATAACTTTGGAATGAACGAGTGAGCAACATACGGGTCATGACGAAATTTGCAGTGATAGGTGCCGGGGCCGTAGGTGGTTATTATGGCGGACTGCTGGCGCGAGCAGGCAGAGACGTTCATTTTTTGATGCGATCCGATGCCGAGTATGTCCGGCTTCATGGTCTGTGCGTCGACAGCAAGCTGGGCGATTTTCATCTTCCTCAGGTAAACGTCTATACCAGTGTGAAGGACATGCCCAAATGCGATTGCATACTTTTGGCGTTGAAGAGCACGCAGAATCACGTATTGGCTGACTTGCTACCACCATTAGTGCATGACGAATCTGTTGTGCTTGTTTTGCAGAATGGTTTGCATGTAGAACAAGCCGCCAGAGCAGTCGTCGGACCAGGACGCGTTGCAGGCGGTTGCTGCTTTCTATGTTCCAACAAAGTCGGGCCGGGCCACATTCGGCACCTGGACTATGGCAAGATTTTGATGGGGCCATATCGTGGACTTTACGATTTGGAAACTGGGCCCGCGAAGGAACAGTTGGCGAGGATTCAACAAGAAATGGTTGCGGCGGGTATCGACTGCCATACAACGGAATCACTCACGTTAGCCCGCTGGCGTAAATTGATGTGGAATATTCCTTTTAATGGCCTGTCGGTGATACTTAATTCCAGCACGGACCGCATCATGGGATTTCCAGATTCGCGAGCGTTGGCAGAATCCATTATTCGTGAAGTGCGTCAGACCGCATGCGATTGCGGACACGCCATCGAACCGGAATTTGTGCAATGCATGATGGACGACACGGATGAAATGGTTCCATACGACAGCAGCATGCGGCTTGATTTTTTGGCTGGCCGACCGATCGAGGTAGAATCGATCTACGGCAATGCCCTACGGGCTGCGGAAAGGGCAAACGTCCAGTCGCCGATCATGCGAGTCATGTATCAACAATTGAAATTCTTGGCAGAACAGAGACCGAATTTGCAACAAAATCCGGACTCCTTCAGTTTCCCAATTCAGCCTCTCACGTAGGTCAGCCTGTCCTCAGGCTGACACAGCTACTTTAGCTCGATGCTATGTCAAGTTGCAAGTCCGGCTGAGGACAGCCGGACCTACGTGAATCGCAAATTCCATCAAACAGGGAGACAAATCTACCTCCAATAATTGGGAGTTTTGCCTATTAAAACGGTCGCTACTATTTAAATCGAGTATATTAACAACGTAAAATGCTTCTGGATGGATTTGAACCGTACGATTCAAAATCGCTCGAGCATGTCCGTACTTCAAAAACAAGGGTACTTCAAAATGAGTGGTGTGATTATTGCCTTGGTCGTCATGGGCACGGTCGTGCTCTTGTTCGTCTTTTATTTGGTGTCGCTCTACAACAACCTTATATCATTGAAAAATCGATTCCTAAACGCTTTTGCCCAAATCGATGTTCAGTTGAAACGACGTTACGAGTTGATTCCCAACCTTGTGGAAACCGCCAAGGGTTACATGAAGCATGAAAAAGAAACGCTCGAAGCCGTGATCCAAGCTCGCAACACCGCTTTTTCGGCTGGTCAGCAAGCCGCCGCCAACCCTGGCGATCCCAACGCTATGCAGAATCTTTCTACAGCCGAAGTGGCATTGGCCGGTACGCTCAACAAGTTTATCGGCTTGGCCGAAGCGTATCCGGATCTCAAGGCCAATCAAAACATGTTAGCGCTCCAAGAGGAGTTGACGAGTACCGAGAACAAAGTCTCGTTTGCACGGCAAGCATTTAACGACGCTGTGGCTTCGTACAACATTGCCTGCGAAAGTTTTCCTAGTAATTTGGTAGCTGGCTTTGGTCGTTTTGTGCCAGCCAAAATGTTTGAAATTACAGCCCCAGCCGAACGCGAAGCGGTCAAGGTTCAGTTTTAGACAGGACATAACGACGTGGATTTTTTTGAGCATCAAGATCGAGCCCGCCGCAATAGCAGACTCCTGATTGTGTATTTTTTGGTGACCGTAATCTTGATTATCACTGCGGTCTATTTCGCGTTGATCGCTATCCTAGCCCTTGCGACCAGCAATTCTGAAAATTCGGTCCACGTTCTCGATTGGAATCCGCAACTATTAGTCGCAGTCGTTGGCTCCGTCTTAATCCTGATTGCGACCGGCAGCATTTACAAAACGTGGATGCTTGGCAGCGGCGGCGAAACCGTGGCGGTTGCGTTGGGTGGCGTTAAAGTTCCTGCTAATTCCACGGTCCTCGACGAGCGAATATTGCTCAACGTAGTAGAGGAGATGGCATTGGCCGCTGGAACGCCAGTCCCCCCCGTTTACCTTCTTGAAAACGAGCTTGGGATCAATGCGTTCGCAGCCGGTACGACTCCACAAAATGCGGTTGTTGGTATTACTCGTGGGGCGATCCAAACGCTGACTCGTGATGAGCTGCAGGGAGTGATTGCCCATGAGTTCAGTCACATCCTGAACGGCGACATGCGGCTGAACTTGCGACTGATCGGGCTGTTGCACGGAATTTTGATTATTGCATTGCTTGGTTATATGATGCTTCGAATGTTGATCCAGTTTCCTCGGCAGTCATCCAAAAGTGACAACGAGAGCAAAGGGACGATCGGAATTATCGCAGCACTTTTTATGATTGGTGGGGCATTAGTTGCAATCGGGTACATCGGAGTTTTTTTTGCGAACATGATCAAAGCTGCTGTTTCGCGACAACGTGAATTTTTGGCGGATGCGTCTGCCGTTCAGTTCACTCGCAACCCAAGCGGAATAGCCGATGCGCTCAAAAAGATTGGCGGTTGGCCAAAGCATGCCAAGCTACAATCGGCACGGGCTACCGAAGCCAGTCATATGTTTTTCGGCAATGGCGTTGCTTCGTTGATTTTCGCTACGCATCCACCGCTTGAAACACGCGTCAAACGGATTGAGCCTCAATTTGATGGCCAATTTGTAAAAACCAACGAGGTGACCCACTCGCTATCGGAGTTGATCGACCCACGTTCGTTATCGTTGCAGTTAGCATCTTTCAATGCCTCCCATCAAGCGGCATTGTCGGGTGCCGACCAATTGGAATCCAATCCGCAGTACGCGGTCGATCAAATTGGAGAACCTGGGCCGGAGCATATTGAACACGCACATGACCTAATCGATCAGTTGGACGATCGGATTGCCCAGGGCGTTCGCGACCCGCTAGGTGCTGTCGCCATCGTTTATGGGCTATTGCTTGCTCCGGAAGGCGAGACTCGTCTTGAGCAGTTGCATGAACTCGAAAAATCATGCGATCAGCGGGCGGTGGCAGAGCTGCAACGGGTAATGCCGAGCATCGATCGGTTGGCGGTAGAACAGCGACTGCCGGTCGTGTGTCTGGTGTTGCCTGCCCTGCATCAGATGTCCCCTCCTCAAATCAATGCTTTTCGCCTTACCGTTCGCAAACTCATTGACGCGGACCGCAATTGGACTTTGTTTGAGTTTGCCGTTCAACGATTTATTACCAAACGCTTAGTCCAACGCTTGATTCCCGACCATGACAAGCCGTCGCCACGGGGAAACTTGAATGCAACGAAAAAGTCATTTCAAGTGGTTATGTCGTCGCTTGCGTATGCAGGCGGCAAAAGCAGCGATCCAGCGAATGCGTTTGCAAAAGGGCTCAAATTGCATGCGTTGACGATTGGCTCAATGGAATTGTTGCCTCCTGAAAGCTGTACGTTTAGCGAGTTGAATTTGGCATTAGACGGACTCGGAAAGGTCCCTCCCAAAACTCAACGATTTATGCTGGAAGCGTTTGCTGAGTGCATTGCCGCAGACCAGCACGTAACATTAGAGGAAACGGAAATGTTTCGTGTGATTTCGGATGCACTTGGTTGCCCCATGCCGCCCCTCATTGCCAATCGAACCATAGCTGGGAATTAACCCTAGTTTTGCCCGGGAAAGCAGTTACACTTATGCGATATGAATTCAGAAACAATTGTTCAGCAAGTTTTGAAACTTGTTTATGCGGCTGACTACAAACCGACCAAGCCGAGTGGTATCCACAAAAATCTTAAGCTTCCAGACGAGGATTATCGACTTCTTCGGCGAGCTATCAAACAAATGGTCCGAGATGGGCAGATAGTTTTCGGCCCAAATCATTTCGTGCTCAAACCGATTCAACCGAGAGTCGGCATGCCCTTAAAACTGGAGGCTGCGGGGGTAGATAGTAATGCCACCGAAAATGGTGCTGACGCTGAGGTAGTTGCGATCGCCTCTGAAAATGGTATTGACTCATTAGACGTAAATATCGCGGCGAGGCCAGCCAAGGCGAAACGGGATAAAGGTGAAGTGACTGGCATTTTCCGAACTGCTCCTTCTCGAGATTTTGGATTCGTAAAGCTTGTCCCGGTCTCTGGTGAAGGGAAATCGGAAGATGTTTTTATACCGCCGCCTGCGACACGTGGCGCCATGGACGGAGACACCGTTCGAATTCGAATCGTACGGTCAGGCAAGGATGGCAAAGTCGAGGGTGCAGTCCAAGAGATCCTTGTTCGTGCGCGTCGCGAATTCTCTGGTACCTACCAGCTCGTGGACGGCAGATCACTTGTTTGGCTAGATGGTGCCAACCTGGAGTACGCAATCGAAGTTGGCGATATTCGGGGATTGCCGCT